>JAEZBH010000458.1 GCA_023427285.1 Pseudomonadota bacterium | reverse complement strand
TCGGGCGGTTCAACGTCTCGGACATGGACCGCTTCGAGCTGGGCAACTTCAACCGGCAGGCTGCCGCCTTCAAGCATACCCTGGGCCAGCCCAAGGTCGACTCCGCCGTCGCCATGGCCAAGGAGATCAATCCCGAGCTGGACGTGAAGGTGTTCGGCCAGGGCATCAACGAGGACAACCTTGAGGAATTCCTTGAGGGCGTGGACGTTTATATCGACGGCCTCGACTTCTTCGTTCTGGATATCCGCCGCAAGCTGTTCGCGCTGGCGCGCAAGAAGGGCATTCCCTGCATTACCGCAGGGCCGCTCGGCATGGGGACCGGGTACATCGTGTTCACGCCAGACGGCATGAGCATGGAGGAATACTTCCGCTTCGAGGGCAAGACGGAGCAGCAGCAGTACATTAACTTCCTGATGGGGCTGACGCCCTCGCTGTTGCACCTGCGCTATCTGAAGGACGGCTCGCGGGTGGATATGGCCAACCGGAAGGGGCCTTCCACCGTGATTGCCTGCCAATTGTGCGCAGGCGTTGCGGCCGCTGAGGCCGTCAAGCTGATGCTTGGCCGTGGCCCGGTGAAGGCCGCGCCCTACTACCATCACTTCGACCCCTATCTGAACCGCTTCCTCACCCGCAAGCTGCGCTGGGGCAATGACGGCCCGATCCAGCGGCTCAAGACCGCCATGGTGGCGTGGATTGCCCGGTCCTTCTCCAAGGGCGCGCGGCCGCGCGAGTTCGAGGCTGAGCCCGGCACGCCGGTGCTGACCCGGATTCTGGAGACCGCCCGCTGGGCTCCGAGCCCCGACAACAGCCAGCCCTGGCGTTTCGAGCCGCTGAGCGAGACCCAGGTGCGGGTTCACATCGATCTGGAGCAGAACAGCCCCTACGCCTACCGCAACTCGGAGCCGCTGTGGGTTTCGGCGGGGATGATGGTGCAGGCGCTGCGGCTTGCAGGCTCGCTTTACGGCTGGGGCATGAACTGGACGCTGGGCGGCACGCCGGACGCGCCGGTGCTGGACATAACGTTCGACCCGAATGCGGGCGTGCCGGTGGATGCGCTGGCCTATTATCTGAAGGGGCGCACGGTTGCGCGCGGACCCTACCGGATGCAACCGCTCAGCATGGCCGACAAGGACGCGCTGGCGAAGGCTTTGGGGCCGGGACTCAGGCTCGACTGGATCGAATCGGCGGGCCAGCGCTGGCGGCTGTCGTGGGTCAACGCCAAGGCGACGGGCATCCGCCTGCGCTCGAAGCGATGCCACCGGGTTCACATGCAAGTCATCGACTGGGACCACCGCTTCAGCCGGACGGGAATGCCCGCCGGAGCGCTCGGCATGGACCCGCTTGGCCAGAGGGTCATGAAGTTCGTGCTGGCGGACTGGAAGCGGATGAAACTGGCGTCCAGCCTGGGGGCGGGCCTGTACTCGGGCATTGAGATGGACGTAATCCCCTCGATGTGGAGCGGCGGCTTTGCCGTCATCCGCCGCCCGAAAGGCGAGGCCGGCCCGCTGACGCCCGAGGCGCGCATCCGGCTGGGCGAGCAGGTCATGCGCTTCTGGATCGAGGCGAACCGGCGGGGTCTGTCTTTCCAGCCGTCTCTGGCGGCGGTGTTCTGCGCGTCTCAAAGCCGGGCGGAAGATCCGAACAAGGGTCTTGAGCCGTCCTTGCGGGATGCCGCGGCGGTCGTTGCTCAGGATTATGAGCGGGTGACCGGTTTTGATCCGTCCGAGATCGTTTTCCAGGCGCGCCTTGGCGTCTCGCGGGCCAAGGCCGATGCGCCCAGATCCATCCGAAAGCTGCTCGGGGACCTGGAGTACGAGCAAGCGGTTGGACTCTAGGCTGCTTTTGACTAGACAATCAGCCAGGTTTTTCGAGGGGCAAGAATGAACAGGGGACCAGCTGCCGCATGATCCGTGTCTTCCGGCACTATGTATCGTTGCCTCTCCTGGTGTTGGGAGTCATCGAGTTCGTCGCATTGCTGGCGGCTGCTGCCCTCGCGTGGCAGGGCCGGTTGTGGCAGGCGGGGCTGCCGTTTGGTTCCATTGCGAACTTTCTGCCGGAAGTGCTGACCTATGCGGTCACCACCTATCTGGTCATGCTGGCGGTCGGGCTCTATCAGAGCCAGTGCTATCGCTCTGTGCGAATCAGTTCGCTGCGGCTTCTGGTGGCGCTGGGCATCGACTTCGTGGCCCTGTCGGTCATCTTTTTCGCCTTCCCTGACGTGACGACGTGGCGCTCGGTCTTCGTGGTGGCGGCGCTGCTGAGCTTCGTGTTCATTCTGGCGCTGCGCTGGATTTTCAGCCGGCTGGTCGGCTGGCACCGGTTCCGTCGCCGCGTGCTGGTGCTGGGCGCGGGCGAGCGGGCGCGCAAGCTTCAGGACATGGCGAGCGCTCCGGGCGCGGGCTTCGAGGTTTTCCAGTTCGTGCAGATGGCCCCTGCCGAGGGGGATATTGCAGCAGCCGTTCCCCGCGAGAAGATCGGGCCGCTTGCGGCTTACATGGAGAAGAACAACATCGAGGACGTGGTGGTCGCCTTGCAGGAGCGGCGCGGCTCCCTGCCGGTGACGGACCTGTTGCATGTGCGCATGAGCGGCTTTGGCGTCTATGACCTGTCCGCGTTCATCGAGCAGCAGACCGGGCGCGTGGATTTGGGCACGCTCAATCCGAGCTGGCTGATTTTCTCCGATGGTTTTCGCAGCAGCCGCCGCACCGCGCTGATCGCCAAGCGCCTGTTCGATGTTGCGGCCAGCTCCTTGCTGCTGCTGCTCTCCGCGCCGATTCTGCTGGTGACGGCAATTGCCATCCGTCTGACCAGCCCGGGGCCGATCTTCTACCGGCAGGAGCGGGTGGGTCAGTTCGGCGAGACGTTCGAGGTTCTGAAATTCCGCTCCATGCGCGTGGATGCCGAGAAAGACGGCAGGCCGCAATGGGCGCAAAAGGGAGACCCGCGCGTCACGACGGTCGGGCGCATCATCCGCTCCTCGCGCATTGACGAGATTCCGCAGATCTTCAACGTGCTGCGCGGCGACATGAGCTTTGTCGGCCCGCGCCCGGAGCGGCCCTTCTTCGTAAATGAACTGGCGCAGAAGATTCCCTTCTTCAACGAGCGCCACATTGTGAAGCCCGGCATCACCGGCTGGGCCCAGCTGAACTACCCGTATGGGGCGTCTGAAGAGGATTCCCGGCACAAGCTGGAATTCGACCTCTACTACATCAAGAACTATACTTTATTCCTAGACCTGCTCATTCTGATCCAGACCGTGCGGGTTGTGCTGTGGCAGGACGGCGTTCGCTAGAACGCGCCCTGTCGCCGGGGAATTGAAGCGCTTGCAGCCAGCCGGTGCAGCCAGCTGGCGCAGCGCGACGCGCTCAGCTTTCGCGTTGGGCGTGCGTGGGGTCGCGCCCGATCCGCAGTAGGGCATAGGACGCAGGGCGCAGGGCGTTGTTGTGTCAGCGTTTTGGGGTGAGCGTCTTGAGGGGAGCATGACGGGGGCATGACGCCGCTGATTTCAGAAGTTGGTCTGGTCGCTCACGGCCTGGCGTGCCTTGCCTTTCTAGGGCTTGCCGGGGCGCTGGCGTTCCAGCGGGAGCAGACCGTCGCCAGCGTCTGGCTGGCAACGGCCGCGCTGACAACGGCGGTGTGGGCGGCAACGTTCGTGTTCGCGGTGCGCTTCGGCGGCCGGTACATCGAGTTCGTCTCGCCGATGGAGACGCTGCGCACGGCGGCGTGGATCGCGTTTCTCGTGTCTTTGCTGGTGCGGTCGTGGCGCTTGTCGGACCGGGTGAACCTGTCGTTCGTGCTGGCGCTCTGCCTTGGCTTCCTGTTCGCCGCCCAATTGCTGATGGATTTGACCAGCTGGTTCGGGGTGCCGATCGGCAGCGCGATTTCGGAAATGCAGCTGGGCTACCTGTTTATCATCAGCCGCCTGATCTGCGCCATCGGCGCGCTGGTGCTGGTGCATAACGTTTACAGCAACGCCGCGCCCGAGCAGCGCTGGGGCGTGCGGTTCATCTGCATCGGTCTGGCGGCATTCTTCGCCTACGATATCCACCTCTACACGCTGGCGGCGCTGGCGGGCGGGGTGAGCTGGGACCTGTACAACGCGCGCGGCCTTGTCGATGCGCTGGTGGTGCCGCTGATCGCGCTGTCGATCCGCCGCAACCGACTGTGGAAGCTGGAAGTGCAGATCTCGCGCGATGTGGTGTTCCACTCTCTCTCGCTGGTGGCGGTTGGCTGCTACCTCATCGCCATGTCCATTGCCGCCTACGGCCTCAAGCTGGTGGGCGGAAGCTGGGGCAGCCTGTTGCAGGTCAGCTTCGTGTTCGGCGCTCTGG
>JAEZBH010000440.1 GCA_023427285.1 Pseudomonadota bacterium | reverse complement strand
CTCGCATCCTTCTTGCAAACGGACTTCTTGCAAACGGAAGCTTACACGCCAATCCGGTGGAGCTTCGCGCCGTTCGCGCGCAGCCAGGCGCGGGGCGGCGCAACCGGTCCGCCATAGAACGCGGCATTGCAGGCCCAGAAGTCTGCGCTGTGGTTCATGTGGCGCAGGTGGGCGACTTCATGGGCCACAACGTACTGGCGCACGAACTCGGGCGCGCAGATCAGCCGCCAGGAGAAGCGAATACGTCCCTGATAGGAGCAGCTGCCCCAGCGCGCGCTCGGATCGCCGATGCTCACCGCCGTCACCTTCAGCTGGTGCTTCATCGCCAGCTGAAGGGTGCGCTCGGTCAGATCCTTGAGCGCTTCTTCGCGCAGGAAGCGCAGCACGCGGGCGGCAATGTGCTCCTCCGGTCCGCCGACGATCAGCGTGTCCCCCACGCGCACGGTGCGGCGTCCGGCCTTGGGCTCCCACTCGATCAGCAGGTCTTCCCCGTTGAAGGGAATGCGGCTGCCGTGGCCCACGGCCTCCAGCGTCGGCCAACGCTTCAGAACTTCGGCCATCCAGTCGTGCCGCTCGTTCACGAAGGCCAGCCCGCTGGCCAGCGACATGCGGCGCGGCAGGCTGAGGCGGAAGATGCCTTTGCTTGGCTGCGAGGTCAGCGTTATCCGGCGCGCACGCGGCATCCGGTGGATTTCCAGCGGAATGGTGCGCCCGCCAATTGTCAGATCCCGGCGCTCGACGCTCACGGTTCCTCGTCGAGAATATGATCTTCCAGCGGTCCGGCGAACCGCTCGGAGACGGTCCAGCCGCAGACGGACGCCCCGCTCTTGACCGTGGACATGGGATCACCCGTCACCAGGGGGTGCCACTCGGGCAGGTCCTTGCCCTCGGAGACCAGCCGGTAGGCGCAGGTGGCGGGCAGCCACGGCAGACGCCGCACATCCTTGGCCGTCAGCTTCAGGCAGTCCGGCACCAGCCGCTTGCGCTTGGCGTAGTTGCTGCACCGGGCGGTTTCCAGATCAAGCAGGCGGCAGGCGACGTTGGTGTGGGCAATCTCGCCGGTGTCCTCATACTCCAGCTTGTGCAGGCAGCACTTGGCGCAGCCGTCGCAGAGCGACTCCCACTCCTCGGGGGTCATGGTCTCCAGCGTCTTGCGCTTCCAGAAGGGCTGGTTGTTGATCATTGAACCAGTTCGCCAATCCGCTTGGCCAACACGTCAGGGGCGGTGTTGGAGGTGAAATGCGCCTCATATTCGCCCTCAGGGCTGATGAGGTAAACCAGCGCCGTGTGATCCATCAGATAATCGCTCGCGCTCTCGTCCTCACGCTTTACGGCATAGACGCGGTAGGATTTCTTGGCGGCATCGATCTGCTCGGGCGTGCCGGTCAGGCCCTCAAGGCGCGGGTGGAACAGGCCCACATACTCCTTGATCGCGGCCACCGTATCGCGTTCGGGATCGATGGTGATGAACAGCGGCTGCACCTTGGCTGCCGCCTCCGGCTTCTCTTTTTCCAGCTGCTCCAGCGCCAGCGAGAGGGTTTGCAGGTCGCCGGGGCACACATCCGGGCAGTAGGCATAGCCGAAACAAACCAGCAGATGCTTGCCGGGCCAGCTCTTCTCGGTCACGGTCTGGCCGTCCTGATTGACCAGCGTGAACGGCCCGCCGATGGGAACCCTGCCATTGTCGGCGGTTTGCGAAGCCCGCCAGGTCTGCCACACCAGAACGCCGCCGGAGATGCACAGCCCAAGAAGCACGACGATGATCGTGGTGAAGGATAAGGAGCGCTTGTTCGTCATGCCGCCTCGTGTTCAGCCGGAGGGGGTTGTTCCCTGTCGGGTGGTATTGTCCGGCTGGGGGTGTACCCTGCTGTCTCCTGCCGATATATAAAATTCATCGATCTCACGGAGAGGAAAAAATGACGCGTGCGATGGGACGCCTGATTCCGGCGATTGCTGCTGTTGAGCTGGGCGTTGTGGCTATGGCTGCTCCGGTATCTGCCGATATCGGCGGTCCGGCCTATCAGTTCATCAAGTCCGTGAAGGATAAGGATCTTTACAAGGCCAACACGCTTTTGTCCGAGCCGGGCGCGGCGATTGTGGACTTCCGCGACCCCGATACCGGCGAGAGCGCCTTGCACATGGTGGTGAAGCGCCGGGACGTGACGTGGATCAACTTCCTGCTGGGCCGCGGCGCGAATCCCGATGTGGAGGATCGCAACGGCAACACGCCGCTCACCCTTGCCGCCGCACAGGGCTTCACGGATGGCGTGAGCGCGCTCATCACCGGCAAGGCAGACGTGAACCGCCGCAACCGCTCTGGCGAGACGCCGCTCATCAAGGCGGTGCAGGTGCTGAACGTGCCCACGGTGCGCCTGCTGCTGGCGGCAGGGGCCAAGCCTGATCTGGCGGATCATGTGACCGGCTACTCCGCCCTTGATTATGCCGAGCGGGACCGCAGGGCCGGGACGATCCTGCGTCTGCTCAAGGCCCCGCCGCGTGCGGACTGATCCTTGTTTGCATGTGCCCCCAATGCCGATGCAGCCGGAGGAGAGGCGAAACGTCGCAACGGAAGCGTTGCGAGTAAAACCTTTCTTCATTCTCATGTAGTTACCGTTCGGAAAGCAGGCTGACATGGCGTATGGCGGAGCCGTGACGCGAGACAGAGACCAGAGTGAGTCGGCCACCGGACCTGTGGTTCTGGGGTTGCCGGGCGTACGTGTTCGCACGTTGCTGACGATCCGCTGGATCGCCATCATCGGCCAATTGGTCACGCTCATCATCGTCGGGGTGGTGCTGAACTATCCGCTGTCGGTCTGGCCCATTCTGGCGGCGCTGGCGGCCTCGGTTGCCGTCAATGTGGGCTCCATGCTGCTGCACCCGGCCAAGGCTTACCTGACCGGGCGCGAGGCGACCGTTCATCTGGCGTTCGATCTGCTCCAGCTTGCCGTGCTGCTGTATCTGACCGGCGGCCTGACCAATCCGTTCTCCATGCTGATTCTGGTGCCGGTCACCATTTCGGCCACCCTGCTGTCGCTCAGGAACACCGTGTTCCTGTTCCTTTTGGGAACGGCCTGCCTGTCGGCGCTGTCCGTCTCGCACCTGCCGCTGCCGTGGCCGGGCGAGCCGCTGACGCTGCCGGTTGTCTATCGCGTCGGCCAGTGGGCGGCGCTGGTGCTGGGCATGGCGTTTCTGACGGCCTATGCGTGGCAGGTCTCGGCCGAAGGGCGGCGGCGGCAGCTGGCGCTGGTGGCAACGCAGACCGCGCTGGCGCGGGAGCAGAAGATGTCGGCGCTCGGCTCGCTGGCGGCGGCGGCGGCGCATGAGCTGGGCGGGCCGCTCGGCACCATCACGCTGATTGCCCGCGAGCTTGACGACCAGCTCGGCAACGATCCGGATTTCGGCTCAGACGTCGGTCTTCTGAAAGCCGAGGCGGCGCGCTGCCGTGAAATTCTGGTGGGCATCGCCCGCCGCGCGGAGGCGGAGCAGCCGTTCCCGGCCCTGCCGCTCGATACCCTGATGCATGAGGTGTTCCAGCCGTTCGAGGGCCGGAACATCAACCTCTCGATCAATTTCACCAACAAGACCAAGGACGAGAGGCCGCTTACGGTTGCCCGCTCGCCTGAGTTGATGCACGGTCTTGCCAATCTCGTCTCCAACGCGGTGCGCCACGCGGCAACGATGGTGACGGCAGACATCACCGAAGATCGCGATCTGGTGTGCGTGCGCATTCGAGATGACGGCGATGGCTTTGATCCCGTGCTGCTGCCGCGCCTTGGCGAGCCTTATCTGGGCCCGTCCCAGTCGTTTTCGGGCGGCACGGGCCTTGGAATTTTCATTGCAACGACCCTGTTGGAGCGCACGGGTGCGACGCTCAGCTTCACCAACCGCGACGAAGGCGGGGCTCAGGTGGAAATCTGCTGGCCGAGACGCACATTTAGCGCAGAGGAGATCAGACCATGACTTCGGTTGCCAACGATGACATGACGCTGCTGCTGGTGGATGACGACGCAGCTTTCCGGCAGCGGCTGGCAGTCACGCTGGAGCGCCGGGGGTTCGCGGTCAACATGGCCTCGGGCGTTGCCGAGGCCCGCAAGCTGGCGGCCCAACTGAAACCGGCCTACGCCGTGGTGGACATGCGGCTGGAAGACGGCAACGGTCTCGATGTGGTCTCTGACCTGCGCCAGCTGCGCCCGGACATTCGCGCCATCATCCTGACCGGCTACGGCAACCTTGCAACGGCAGTGGCGGCGGTGAAGACCGGCGCGGTCGATTACCTCGCCAAGCCCGCCGATCCTGACGACATCGTCAAGGCGCTGCTGGTGGAAGAAGGCGAGCGCCCGCAGCCGCCGGAAGAGCCGATGTCGGCTGACCGGGTGCGGTGGGAGCATATCCAGCGGGTGTATGAACTGTGCGGCCGCAACGTGTCCGAGACCGCGCGGCGGCTGAAGATGCACCGCCGCACGCTTCAGCGCATCCTCTCCAAGCGTTCGCCGAAATAGAGCGATCGGGTTTGGTTGGTTTTTCTTTTGCAGGGGACAAGTCCCCTGCACCCCATTCATTTTAAGGGGCCGTGTCCTTGCAGAGCAGGGCTCGGCCCTTTCTCATTCAGATAAATACGATCGCACCCGGTCGTTCCCGTC
>JAEZBH010000392.1 GCA_023427285.1 Pseudomonadota bacterium | reverse complement strand
CCGGTGATCAAGGGCGTGCTGACCGATACCGGCTTCGCCAACACCGTCATGGCCCAGCAGGTGTTCGGCGGCCACGGCTATATCGCTGAACACGGCATGGAGCAGTTCGTGCGCGATGCCCGCATCGCCCAGATTTACGAAGGCACCAACGGCGTGCAGGCGATGGATCTGGTGGGCCGCAAGCTGGCCCGCAACGGCGGCCGGGCGTTGCAGGCCTTCAACAAGCTCATCATGGAAGAAATTGCCAGCGCCAGGGGCGATGAGCAGCTGAAGCCGCTGGCGGAAGCACTGGAGCGCTCGCTTGGCCATTTGCAGGCCGCGACCATGTGGCTGATGCAGAACGCCATGAGCAACCCGAACAACGCGGGCGCGGCGGCTTATCCTTACATGCATCTGGCGGGCCTCGTCGGCCTTGGCCTGATGTGGCTGAAAATCGGCAAGGCCAGCCTTGAGGCGTTGGCTGCGGGCGGAAGCGATGAGCGCTGGCTGCGCACCAAACTGGTGACGGCTGCCTATTTCGCGGAGCGGCATCTGCCGGATACGGCCTCCCTGCGTCGCAAGGTGGAGGCGGGTGCCGGGACGGTGATGGCGCTGGCCCCGGAAGATTTCTGAAGTTGATGCGTGCGGACCGGAGCGACTTTCGAGCAGGGCGAATGTCCTGCGCTTGAGAAAGCGCGACCAACACAGGATTCGAGCGGAAGGACGGAAACATGGCTGAAGCCTATATCTACGATGCGGTGCGCACGCCGCGCGGCCGCGGAAAGGCCGACGGCGCGCTGCACGAGATCACGCCGATCCAGCTGGCGACGCAGGTTTTGCAAGCCCTGCGCGACCGCAACAACATCGACACCAAGGATGTGGACGATGTGATTCTCGGCTGCGTTGCGCCGGTGGCCGAGCAGGGCGCGGACATCGCCCGCGTGGCGGTGCTGAACGCCGATTATGCCGAGACGACCGCAGGCGTGCAGGTCAACCGCTTCTGCGCCTCCGGCCTTGAGGCGGTGAACATGGCGGCGGCCAAGGTGATGTCGGGCGAGGCCGACATGGCCATCGGCGGCGGCGTTGAATCCATGAGCCGCGTGCCGATGTCCTCTGACGGCGGCGCGTGGGCGACGGACCCCGCCGTTGCCATGAAGACCTATTTCGTGCCGCAGGGCATCTCTGCTGACCTTATCGCCACCAAGTACGGCTTTAGCCGCGATGACGTGGACGCCTATGCAGTGGAGAGCCAGAAGCGCGCCGCTGCCGCCTGGTCGGACGGGCGCTTTGCCAAGTCCATCGTGCCGGTGAAGGATGTGATGGGCGAGATCGTCCTGACCCATGACGAGCACATGCGCCCCGAGACCGACATGCAGTCGCTGGCGCAGCTGCGGGCAAGCTTCACCGACCTTGGCGAGACCATGCCGGGGTTCGATCATGTGGCGCTGCTGAAATACCCGGAAGTGGAGCGCATCAACCACGTGCACCACGCGGGCAATTCCTCCGGCATCGTTGATGGTTCGGCGGGCGTTCTGATCGGCACCAGGGAAATGGGCGAGAAGTACGGGCTGAAGCCCCGCGCTCGCATCAAGGGCATGGCCTCCATCGGCTCCGAGCCGACGATCATGCTGACCGGGCCTTCGTTCGCCACCGAAAAGGTGCTGAAGAAGCTGGGCATGGCGGTGAGCGACATCGACCTCTACGAGCTGAACGAGGCCTTTGCCGCCGTGGTGCGGCGCTACATGCAGGCGCTGAACATTCCCCACGACAAGATCAACGTGAACGGCGGCGCGATTGCCATGGGCCATCCGCTCGGGGCAACCGGCGCAATGATTTTGGGCACCGCGCTCGATGAACTGGAGCGGCGGAATCTGGAAACGGCGGTCGTGACGCTGTGCATCGGTGCAGGCATGGGCACCGCCACCGTCATCGAGCGGGTCTGACACAACATTCCGGAAGGAGCGCGGTTCTCATGAGCGAGACGATCAAATTCGACATTGACGCCGACGGCGTTGCGCTGCTGACCGTGGATGTTCCCGGCCAGTCGATGAACGTCATCACGCCGGAGTTCATGGATCAACTGGACGCCTGCATCGACCGCATCAAGGCGGACGAGAATATCCGGGGCGCGGTCATCACCTCGGGCAAGGACACGGCGTTTCTGGCCGGTGCCGACCTGAAATGGATCGGCGGCATCGTTGCCGACGCGCGGGCCTCGGGCGAGATTTCCGCTGCGAAGATTTTCGAGGAGACGTTCCGGCTGAGCGGCCTGTTCCGCAAGCTGGAGACCTGCGGCAAGCCGGTGGCGGCGGCCATCAACGGTCTGGCGCTTGGCGGCGGACTGGAGCTGGCGCTGGCCTGTCACTACCGCGTGGTGGCGGACAGCCCGAAGATACAACTCGGCCTGCCCGAAGTGCTGGTGGGAATGCTGCCGGGCGCTGGCGGCACCCAGCGCCTGCCCCGCCTGATGGGTATTCAGTCCGCCCTCATGTTCATGGTGCAGGGCAAGAGCATGAAGCCCGCCGAGGCCAAGGCCATGGGCGTGGTGCACGACGTGGTGCCCGCAGAC
>JAEZBH010000376.1 GCA_023427285.1 Pseudomonadota bacterium | reverse complement strand
GGTTAGGGCCGGAAAGCTCTTCGGGAAAGAACTCCTGACCTGCAAAGGCATCCGGAAAATCGTGATCGTACTTGTAGCCCTCGTGGTAGCCGAGGTCTTTCATCAGCTTGGTCGGCGCATTCAGGATGTGCTTGGGCGGCGGCAGCGAGCCGGTTTGCTTGGCCAGTGACAGCGCGTCATTGAACGCGCTGTAGGCGGCGTTGGACTTGGGCGCGGTTGCCACATAGGCAATCGCCTGCGCCAGAAACAGGCGGCCTTCCGGCCAGCCGACGCGCTCGAACGCCTGCCATGCGGTGAGCACCTGCACCTAGGCTTGCGGGTCTGCCATGCCGACGTCTTCAGACGCCACGCAGGCGAGGCGGCGGAAAATGGTGGTCGGTTCCTCGCCCCCCGCAATCATGCGCGCAGCCCAGTACATGCCTGCGTTCACGTCGCTGCCGCGCATGGATTTGTGGAAGCAGCTGAGCAGGTTGTAATGGCCCTCGCGGTCCTTGTCATAGACCGGCAGGCGGCGGGAGAGCACTTCGGACAGCGCCTCGCGGTCCATCGGCGCGTCCACGGGCAGGCCCAGCAGCATCTCGGCGCTGTTGAGCAGGAAGCGGCCATCGCCGTCCGCCATGCCGACAAGCGCGGCGCGGGCCTCTCCGGTCAACGGCAGCGGCTTGCCGGTCACCTTCTCGGCGCGGGTCAGCAACTGGTCGAGCGCCGCCTCATCCAGCCGGTTCAGCACCAGTACCTGCGTGCGCGACAGCAGCGCGGCGTTCAGCTCGAACGAGGGGTTTTCGGTCGTTGCGCCCACCAGCGTGACGGTGCCGTCTTCCACGTAAGGGAGAAACCCGTCCTGCTGGCTGCGGTTGAAGCGGTGAATCTCGTCAACGAACAAAAGCGTGCCCTCGCCCATGCGCGCGCGCTGGCGGGCTTGCTCGAAAGCTTTCTTCAGATCAGCCACGCCCGAGAACACGGCGGAGATCTGCACGAAATGCAAGGAAACCCGGTCTGCCAGCAGGCGGGCGATGGTGGTCTTGCCGGTGCCGGGCGGCCCCCACAGAATGAGGCTGGGCAGCTTGCCGCCCGCCAACATGCGGGTCAGCGCGCCGCTCGGGCCGGTCAGGTGATCTTGCCCCACCACATCTTCCAGCGCGTGAGGGCGCAGACGTTCCGGCAGCGGCTGGCGTTCCGCCTTGACGGCAGACTCAGGGGGCGTGCTGGTTCCAAACAGATCGGACGACATGCGGCCTGTTCTATCGTGTTGGGTGAGGAAGCGTCAAAATAAGAAAATGAAAGGGGGTCTATAACCCCCTTTCGATCCCCCCATCTGTTTTTAGCGGGACGCACCCGGTCGATCAGGCGCGGCCCGAAATAAAAATGGGAGGTGCAGTCGGGATGAATCCCTCCTGCAAAAAATCCACTCACCCAGAAATCACGAAGCCGCAGGCGCGGGCGTGTCGGCGGGCAGGTCGGGCGCGGGTTCGCTTTCTTCCGCCTCGGCGGGGTGGCGGGCGTACACTTCGGCGAGCAACTGGTCGATGAGGGCGGTCACGCGGCGCAGGCGCGGGCGTTCGGCGTTCAGGATTTCAAGGAACGCCTGCCGTTTGAACTCGGCCACTTCCTGCGGCGACAGATGCACGGCGGGCGCGGCGCTGGAGAGCAGGATATCGATCATGCGCTCGGCGGCATGGAGGCGGCCCCAGAGGTAATCGTTCTCGCGGTAGGCGCGGGAGAGGAACGCGCCGAAGGTTGCAAACTGGATGCCCTTGAGCGTGGCTTCCGGTCCGCCCGCGCGCAGCGAGGTGGCGTCGGAGGGCGAGATGCGGTCAACCTTGATGCCTTCCAGCTCGTCCGTCGTCTGCTCCAGCATGGGCAGCGTCACAAGGTCGAAGAACGGGAAGCCGAGGAACGCGAGCAGCAGCTGACGGGCCACTTCCGCATCGGGCATCTCGGCGATGCAATCGGCAATACGCTGGTCCACTTCCTCGTCCAGCGCCACCAGACCCAGCGCGTCGCCAAGCGCGGTGATGGCGGTGGACGGGTCGAGGTGCAGGCGGGCGAGGCCCGCCAGGTTCTGCAACTGCTGCGCCGTGCCGGTCTGGCGCTGGAGCATGGGCGCAAGCGCGGCATAGAGGTGGCGCTTGGCAAGATCGAGCGTCTCGTGGGTGACAAGGCCAAGCGTGCCGTACATCTCGTTGATGCGGCGGATGACGAAGCGCAGGCGGCGAATGCGGAAGCCAAGGTCATAGCGCCGCAGGAACTGGAGGAAGGGAACGTGCTCCCCCAGCGCTTGCAGGCCCGACAGCGGAGGCAGCGGGATAATATGCGCCTCGCTGGCCCAGTGGCGGATAAGCTGGAGCATGTCGTGATGGGCGGTGCTGCTGCGGCGGCGGGTGAGGGTGCAAAAAATCCCGGCCATTTCATCCAGCACGCGCGCGGTCTTGAGTTCGGCGTAAGCCTTGTAGGTGTAGCCGGAGCGGTCGGCCAGCTTCTGCTGGGCCATGAACCGCCATTGGGCGATGGCCTGAGGCGTGACCCGGTTGACGTGCAGCCGCTCGCCGATGGCATCCTCGATCGCCGCCTCGATGTCGGGCGTGACGCTGGCGATGATGTCGCGAATGCGGTTCTGGCGGGCGGTCAGGTCTTGCAGCCGCTCCAGATCATCGCGGATGGGCTGCTGGCGCGGGATGGTGGAGAGCGCCCCCAAAATGGTGCCGAAGAACGTTGCAGGCTCGCTCTGACGGTCGTTCAGCGCTTTTGGGTAGGGCTCGACGTAAACGATGCGGCGGTCCACCTCGCGGTGAGCCGGGCGGTCCTTCAGCGCATGAATAGCGGCATCGAACGGCTTGTTGTTGAGCACGCTGCCGTCAATCAGCAGGATCGAGGCCGGGTCGCGTCCGTTCAGCGTCCAGGTCGGGAACAGCTGCTCGATAAAGCCCGTGCGCTCGCGCCAGACCTGTCGGCGCTCGGTTGCGATCTCGTCGATCTCGGCAATGGAGGCGGGCGGAAACGCACCGGGAAAGGAGGCGGTGGCGCGCGCCGCAAACGCCAGACTGGGGTTGTCGCCCAGATGACGGCGACCGGCCGGATGGGTGCCGGGGTCATGGAAGGCAATGATGAGCCGATGCTCGCGCTCATTGATGCGCGGCGGCGAATTGAGGCGCAGGGTCTGATTGTGGCCGTGATAATCCGTAACCGTAACAACCAGATCGAGCGGATGGCCGGGGGGCAGCAGCGAGCCGGGCGTGACAGCCGTGCGCTGCATCGCCTCAAGCCCGTCATACAGCAGTTCGGCAAAGCCCTTTCCGGAGAAAGGTGGCTCGAACCAGCGGGAGCGCACGAGGGCGGAGAACTTGTCTCGCACTTCATCACCGGCCTCGTTGCCAAGAAGCTCTTCTTCGGCTTGATGGCGCCGCCGCCAGCGCTGGAACAGCCAGAGAAGCGGGCGCATGTAGGCCTTGCTCCAGGGCGTCGAGGCCTGATTGGGATCAAGCAGACGCTCCACGTCCGCATTGCGCAGCCACAGGTCCGTCAGCGGTTCGAGCGACAGATCCTCGGCAATGGCCTTGGCCAGAAACACGCCGTTGATGCCCCCGGCGGATGCGCCTGCCACCACGTCCACCAGCACGCGCAGCTCGACGGTTTCATCGAGCCGGGCCAGCAGATCGAAATAAACCTTCTCCGTATCGGCCGTGCGGCCGGAGCGGGTGAGAACGCCGTCGCGCTCGGCCTCGGGCAGCAGCTTGGCATCGCGCCACGCTTTCGAGGCGCGCTGGAGCTTCCAGATTTCCTTGGTGATGCCGTGCATGTAAACCGCAAGGGATACCCCGCCGTAACAGACCAGCGCCAGCCGAAGTTCTTTTTCTTTCATGCCTTTGACCTGCCCTTGAGCAGATAGCCTACCCAAGGTGCGGCGTCTTCGCCATGACCGAAAGCCGAACAGAGCCATATTTTAGCGCCGATCGTCAAAATACAGGAAGGGCCGGGGCTGGGCGCCCCGCGCGTCTCGGCAGCCAGGCTGTAAAGGAACCTGCGGAAAACGGGCCGAAACCAAAGGCAATGTACCAGAAAACCCGGCTGTGCGGGGGTGCAAAAATCCCCTGTCCTCTTTGAC
>JAEZBH010000262.1 GCA_023427285.1 Pseudomonadota bacterium | reverse complement strand
TGCCCCCGTCTGGTTGCCTGGCGTGAAGAGACTGCCCGCACCCGACGGCGCATGTACCGCGATTGGGAGTATTGGGGCAAACCAATCCCCGGCCTGGGCGACCCAAACGCTCGCCTGCTGATTGTGGGGCTTGCCCCTGCGGCGCACGGCGGCAACCGCACCGGGCGTGTGTTCACCGGAGATATGTCGGCCAGTTTTCTGTTCGCCGCGCTGCACCGGGCCGGGTATGCCAACCAGCCAACCTCCGAACACCGCGAAGATGGACTGGAGGTGAATGATCTCTACATCGCCGCCGCCTGCCGCTGCGCCCCGCCCGATAACAAACCTACCCGCGAAGAGATGGATACCTGCCGCCCGTACCTGCTTAACGAGATCCGACTGCTGCGGAACTTGAAAGTCATTGTTGCGCTGGGAGGGATTGGGTTTGAGACGGTGCTGACCGCTTACCGGCAGATGGGCCACGATGTTCCTCGGCTGAAGTTTGGCCACGGCGCGCTGTATGAGATGGGGCCGGGGCTGCCCTGGCTGCTGGGATCGTACCACCCCAGCCAGCAGAACACCCAAACCGGGCGGCTGACGCCGGACATGTTCGATAAGATCTGGGCAAAGACAAACGAGCTGCTGGGCCGGTAACTCCGGCTGTACAGGGTTTGTACGCGTTTTTCCTTGCTGCTGTATAAACTGCGTCTTACAATATAGGCATGATGATGCGACGCATGAGCACAGGGAAGAAGGTTGGATTCGGGCTGGCTTCGGTACTGCTGCTGGCGTTCGGGGCTGTTTTGTTTTGGCTGATGACTGCCGCGCAGCTAATGCCCGAAGCCCTCGCCGCGTTAGAAAGCAGCCCGGCGGTGATGGTGGAACAGGAGCCCTGGCTGGTGTTCCGCCCTGCGGATGTGGAGCCTCAAACCGGACTGATCTATTACCCCGGTGGGCGTGTGGATTACCGCTCCTATGCTCCGTATGCGCGAGCGGTCGCGGAGCAGGGATATCTGGTGGTCATTCCGCGCATGCCGTTCAACCTGGCGGTGTTTGACCCCGCTGAAGCTGGCGCGGTGATGGATGCATACCCAGGCGTGCAGCGCTGGGTAGTGGGCGGGCACTCACTGGGCGGCGCGATGGCGGCGAACTTTGCGAAGGCAAACCCCGACCGGGTGCACGGCCTGCTGCTGATCGCTTCGTACCCGGCGGAGCCCGACAGCCTTGCGAATACCACCCTGCCGGTCCTCTCGATCTCTGGCAGCGAGGATGGGCTGGCGGATTCGGCGACCGTGGAAGCTTCGCGCGCGCTGCTGCCCGCGAATGCAGGATTTTTGGTGATCGAAGGGGGCAACCACGCCCAGTTCGGCTGGTATGGCGAGCAGTCTGGCGATAACCCCGCGCGGATTGACCGGGCGGAGCAGATGGCGCAAACCATCTCTGCAACTGCTGCCTTTCTCAAAGAAATTCCGTGAGCGGGCGAATGCGAACCTTCGTCCGCGCACTGCTCATCGTTCTTGCCGTCCTCCTCGTTGTGCTGCTGGTGGGACCGTTTCTAATACCCATCCCGCCGCTGGCGGGCGTGCAGCCGATCGAGGCTTTAGCCGACACCGACAGCCGTTTTGTGGAGATCGACGGTGTTACTGTGCACTACAAGCAGATGGGGCAGGGCGAGCCGGCGCTGATTCTGCTGCACGGCTTTGGGGCCAGCACCTTCTCGTGGCGCGAGGTGATGCAGCCGTTGAGCGAGGCATATACCGTGGTGGCGTTTGACCGGCCCGCCTTTGGGCTTACGGAACGCCTGCTGCCCGGCGAATGGCAGGGCCGCAGTCCCTACAGCCCAGAGGCGCAGGTGGATCTGCTGTTTGGGTTGATGGATGCACTTGGGATCGAACGAGCCGTACTGGTGGGGAACTCTGCTGGCGGGACCGTCTCGCTGAATGCGGCGCTGGCAAACCCCGAGCGCGTGCAAGGGTTGGTGCTGGTGGATGCCGCAGTGTACGGCACAGGCGGATCGCCCGCCTGGGTGCGCCCGATGCTGAACACGCCGCAGATGGACCGCCTCGGCCCGCTGTTTGTGCGTTCCATCGCTGCTCGGGGTATGGAACTGCTGACCACCGCCTGGCACAGCCCAGAAGCGATTACACCAGAAATAACCGCAGGCTACCGCAAGCCGCTGCAAGCCGAGAACTGGGACGTGGGCTTATGGCAGCTGACCAAATCCTCCCATGCGTCGGATATGGCCGGGCGGTTTGGCGAGCTGCAAATGCTGGTGCTGGTGGTCACCGGTGATGATGACCGCATTGTGCCAACGGACGAGAGTATCCGGCTGGGCTCAGAAATCCCCGGCGCGGAGTTGGTCGTGTTCGAGAACTGCGGCCACGTTCCGCAAGAGGAGTGCCCCGCGGTATTCCTGCAGGCCGTAGAGCTATTTTTACAACGTTTGAACCAATGAGGGAGTAATGGCGAAGAAACTGGAATCAAAGTCGGCAGCGCCCGATTTTACGCTCAAAGACACGCAGGGCCGCCCGGTGAGCCTGGCGGATTACCGCGGCAAGCAGCCAGTGCTGCTGGTATTCACCCGCGGATTTATATGACCGCACTGCCGCGAGCATCTGGCGCAGTTGCGCCAGGATATTGATCAGTTTAACGCCCGCAGTGCGGCGATCCTTATTGTTGGTCCAGATGGGCCAAACGCGTTCCGTAATTACTGGCAGCAGAATGACATGCCCTTCCCCGGCCTGGCCGATTTACGCTCGCGTGTAGCAGACAGCTATGCCCAAGAGGTCAATCTGCTTAAGCTGGGGCGCATGCCCGCCATCTTTATCGTCGACCGGGATGGGATGATTCGCTTTTCACATTACAGCGATAATATGCGCGATTATCCTTCCAACGAGCAGCTGCTGGAAGTGCTGGAT
>JAEZBH010000157.1 GCA_023427285.1 Pseudomonadota bacterium | reverse complement strand
ACGCCTCGTAGCGGCCATCGTCATGGAGCCACCACTGGTAGCCGTAACGATGATTTTGAGCGCGGGACGCCGCCGTTGCCGAAAGCGCATCTTCCAGCCACCCTTCAGGCAGGACAGGCTTGCCCTTGATGCGCCCGCCCTCCAGCATGAAGCGGGCGAAGCGGCCATAATCGCGCAAGGTTGCCGCCATGTTGCTGCCCGCAAACGCATCTGCGCCCGCCTCCCGGCTGCGGAACCCAAGGAAGGCTTCCTGCTCCATGCCGAGCGGCGCCCAGAGCGTGTCAGACAGGTAGCGATCGAGGCGCTTGCCGGTGGCAGCGCTGACCGCCGCGCCCAGCAGGCCGGTCTCCAGCGTGTTGTAATTAAAGACGGTGCCGGGCGCGTGGATGCGGCCCAGCCCCTGCGCCAGACCGATCAGGCTTGCCGCCCCCTCCTTGCCGGAGGCAATGCTGAGATAACGGGCGGCATCAGACTTGGGATCGGCGGCGTTGCCGCTCCAGCCCACGCCCGAGGTCATGGTCAGCAACTGGCGCAGCGTCACGCCGTCATAGGCCGAGCCTTTCAGCTCGGGCAGATAGCGCGTGACGGGATCATCGACGCTCTTGATATGCCCCTGCGCCACCGCCGCGCCGACCAGCGAGGACGTAACGGACTTGGCGAGCGAGAACGACACCCAGCGCTGCGTCTCGCCGAAGCCCAGCCCATAACGCTCCAGCACGACACGCCCCTTGTGGAGGACGAGCACGCCCGCCACGTCATTGGCCGCCATGAAGCTCTCTGTATTCCACGTCTTGCCCGCATGGGTGAAGTGAAGCGCCAAAGGCTGCTTGGCCAGCGGCAGCGGGCTGACCTGCTGCCCGCGCTTGACCAGATGACCGGGAGAGAGGCGCTCGGTGTGGCGGAAACCGATCCGCTTCTCCTCAGCGCTCCATGTGCTGATACGGTTGGGGTCCAGCGGCGCAAAATCAATGTGGGCGATGGGATGACGGGCATCCGGCTTCGGCTTTTGATCCGCACTCTTGCGGACTTGCGGCGTCTCCGCCTGCGGCGCGGCAGCGCCAGCCCCCGACACCAGCAGGAAACAGCCCGTTGCCAGCAGTCCGGCCACAACCCCGTTCAATCCCATGGTCCATCTCCCCATTTGCCCCGGCCCATTTACACCCCCTGCATTGGGCGGCGCATTTGCCGTTAAGGCAAGAATATTTTGGCAGGCGGGCCGCAGGCTCCGGCCCGACCCTCTGGGACTTCTCCAGGGCTATCCTTGCGGATCAAGGCGATCTATCCGGACACATTCCGCCGCAGTCAGCGCCTTGGGCATCGCAGCTTTTGCACCAAGGGCTTGCATCTGTCGTTCATTCAGGGAAACAGTTGCCGGTATGACGGATGAAACACCCAAAGCGGTCTCGAACCAGAGCGAAACCGGCCCCGCCCAGACGGCGCAGGATGCCGTGAAATCGGAGCCCAAGCCCCGCAAGTCTCGCAAGGCCTCGGCTGGCGGCTGGGGCGCGCTGACCTCCGTTGCGCGTTCGCTGCTGCATTCGGGCAATCCGGCCAAGAGCACGCTGACCTTGCGCGGCGTGAACCAGCCGCACGGCTTCGACTGTCCGGGGTGCGCCTGGGGCGACCCTGAGCACGCCTCCTCCTTCGAATTCTGCGAGAACGGCGTCAAGGCCGTGGCCTGGGAGGCGACCAGCCGGGTGGTTGGCCCCACCTTCTTTGCCGAACATTCGGTGGAATGGCTGAAGCGGCAGGATCACCACTATCTGGAAGCGCAGGGCCGCCTGAAGCAGCCGATGCGCTATGAGCGCGCGCTTGATCGCTACATGCCGATTTCGTGGGACGACGCCTTCCAGCTCATCGGCAAGACGCTGCGCGGTTTGGACAGCCCGGACGAGGCGCTGTTCTACACCTCGGGCCGCACCAGCAACGAGGCCGCGTTCCTCTACCAGTTGTTCGTGCGCGCCTACGGCACCAACAACTTCCCCGACTCCTCGAACATGTGCCACGAGGCCTCGGGCATCGCCATGATCGAGCAGATCGGCGTCGGCAAGGGCACCGTGCTGCTGGAGGACTTCGAGAAGGCCGAGGCGATCTTCGTGTGGGGCCTGAACCCCGGCACCAACCACCCGCGCATGCTGGCCAGCCTGCGCGATGCAGCCATGCGCGGCGCTAAAATCGTGGTGTTCAACCCGGTGAAGGAGCGCGGGCTGGAGAAGTTCGCCGACCCCAAGCACGTCAAGGACATGATGCCGGGCGGCGGCGTCGAGATTGCCAGCCACTACTTCCAGGTGCGCGTGGGCGGCGACATGGCTGCTGCCAAGGGCCTGCTCAAGATTTTGTTCGAGAAGTATCAGGGCCGTTTCGACCACGCCTTCCTGCAACAGCACACCGAAGGCTTCGAGCGGCTGAAGGCCGATGCGGAGGCGACCGACTGGGCCGACATCGAGGCGCAGTCCGGCCTGACCCGCGCGCAGCTTGA
Organism: Pseudomonadota bacterium; assembly: GCA_023427285.1. GTDB lineage: Bacteria > Pseudomonadota > Alphaproteobacteria > Sphingomonadales > Sphingomonadaceae > Pedomonas. Next base: position 7,604 of record JAEZBH010000157.1, on the reverse strand, counting down.
GGTGGCGGCAGAGATTTACGCCAATTCTGATGCGACGATCTTCACCTGGGCCATGGGCCTGACCCAGCACCGCCACTCGGTGGTGACGATCCAGACCCTGCTCGACATCCTGCTGCTGAAGGGAAACATCGGCAAGCCGGGCGCAGGCGCTTGCCCCGTGCGCGGCCACTCCAACGTGCAGTGCGACCGCACCATGGGGATCACCGAGCACCCCTCGCCCGCGTTTCTCGACCGGCTGGAGGCGGCCTTCCCGATCAAGGCCCCGCGCCATGCGGGCTACGGCACCGTGCAGGCCATTCAGGCCATGCTGGACGGCAAGGCCAAGGTGTTCATCGGGATGGGCGGCAACTCCGCCGCCGCCACGCCCGACACCCAGATGACCGAGATCGCGCTCGCCCAAACCAAGCTGACGGTACACATTGCGACCAAGCTGAACCGCAGCCACCTGATCGTGGGCGAACAGGCGCTGATCCTGCCCTGTCTGGGACGCACCGAGATCGACCTGCAGGGCGGTGTTGCCCAGATGGTGACGGTGGAAGACAGCATGTCGATGGTCCACGGCTCGGGCGGCATCAACAAGCCGGTCTCGCCGCACCTGCTCTCGGAGCCCGCCATCGTCGCCAGTATGGCCAAGGCGACGCTGCCGGACGTGAAGATCGACTGGGACGGCTTTGTGGCCGACTACAGCCGCATCCGCAGCGCCATTGCCAGGGTGATCCCCGGCTTTGAGGGCTACAACCAGAAGGTCTCCCAGCCGGGCGGCTTCCACCTGCGCAACCCGGCCCGCGAGCGGGAATGGGACACACCGGGCAAGAAGGCGCGCCTGATGGGCAATCCGCTGCCCCTGCCTGAATTCTCTGAAACCGGCATGGGCACGGAGAACTCGCCGCGCGTGTTCACGCTGATGAGCTTCCGCAGCCACGACCAGTACAACACCACGGTCTATGGCTACGACGACCGCTATCGCGGCATCTTCGGCTACCGGCGCGGGCTGTTCATGAACCGCGAGGACATGGAAAGCGAGGGGCTGAGCGTGGGCGACGTGGTGGACATTCGTACCGCCATCGACGACGGGGTGAAACGGGTGGCCGAGGGCTTCCGCATCGTGGGCTACGACATTCCGCGCGGTCAGGTGGCCAGCTACTATCCGGAAACCAACGTGCTCGTGCCGCTGTGGAGCTATGGCGACCGCAGCATGACGCCGACGAGCAAGTCCATTCCGGTGGTCGTGTTCAAGCGCGAAGCCGAGGCGGCGTAATGACAGAGGGCAGCGACACGCGTGAGGCTGCCGAAGAGATTCTCGATCGCCTCGCCCGCCTGCTGCCCTCCGCCTCGCCTCTGGCCCAGGCGTTCGTGCTGATCCTTCTGGAGCGGGAAAGCCTCAAGCTGGCAACGCTGGCGCGCATGCTGGACCTGCCGCTGGCGCTGGCCGTACGGGCCGCAACCGAACTGGCCGAGATGACCGACGAGACCGGCGCGGCGCTGGCCACCTATACTCAAGGGAGCAGCCCCGGCGCTGGCGTGCTGGTGCTTACCCCTGCGGGGGTGTGGCTGGCCCGGCGTGCGACGGCTCCGGGGGAAGAGCAAACAGACCATAGGGATCATTGAGCACCAGCGCCGAATCACGCCGCGCCAGCGCCACAAGCGTCAGCCCGGCGCGGCGGGCCAGATCAACCGCCAGATCGGTGGGCGCGGAGACGGTGACGAGCGCTGGCACTCCTGCGCTGGCGCACTTCTGAACCAGCTCGAAACTGCACCGGGAGGTCATGACGGCAAAGCCGGACGCCGGATCCCTGCCCTCCCGCGCCAAGGCCCCCACCAGTTTATCAAGCGCGTTGTGGCGGCCCACATCTTCACGAGCGAGCAGGATATTGCCCCCGCTGTCCGCAAAGGCGGCGGCATGGACCGCGCCGGTTGCCCGGTTGAGCGGCTGATGCGCGAACAGCGCCTCAAGCGCCGCAAAGAGAGCCTGCGGCGCAAGCGGCGGCGGCGGCGGCACGCTGCGCACGGCGCGGATGGCGTGCTCAAGCTCAGTCACCCCGCAAATGCCGCAGCCCGTCTGGCCGACAAGACCGCGCCGCTGCGCAACCAGCTGCTCTGAGCGCGCCTCGGGAATATCCACCCTGACCAGAAGGCCCGGCGCGATCTGGCGCACCTCGATGCCCCGGATCTCGCCGATACCGCCGACAATGCCCTCCGCCAGCGAAAAGCCGACGGCAAAGTCCTCGATATCCTCAGGGGTTGCCATCATCACCACATGGGCGATGCCGTTATAGGTGAGCGAGACCGGCACCTCCGCCGCCAGCGGGCGCACTGCCCGCTCCACGGTGCCGTTCGGCAGCAGGCGCACCACGGCATGGCCGCTCCTGTCGCCATTCCTGTCCGCAGTCTCTTCAGCCGGGTGCCCGGCAGCTGATGTTGACATGAGGCACCCTTTTCCGCAGTTACCCGTGCAACACTATAGTCATGCACAGCAAGTTTCACCAAAACCTGCCAGGAACCTGACAGAGACGAGCCGGGCGCGAGGCGCGGCACGCCGCCGCACGATACGCGCCCGGCATCATGTTAACGTCACGATGAGGTCATAATGATTTATCAGGTAGCGGCCTCTTTATTGCGTCAAAAGGACTGACTTATGCGGATTGCAGTTGTCGGCACAGGATATGTGGGTCTCGTCTCGGGTGCCTGCATGGCCGAGTTCGGACATCAGGTGACCTGCGTGGACCTGAACCCGGAAATCGTCGCCCGCCTCAGCCGGGGCGAGCCGACGATCTACGAGCCGGGGCTCGACGATCTGCTGTCCCGCAACATCAAGTCAGGCCGCCTGACCTTCACCACCCAGCTGTCCGAGGCCGTGGCCGACGCACAGGCCGTGTTCATCGCGGTCGGCACCCCGTCGCGCCGGGGCGATGGCCATGCGGACCTCTCCTACGTGTTCGCCGCTGCCCGCGACATCGCCGCTGCCGCCCGCAACGGCGCGGTGATGGTGACCAAATCCACCGTGCCGGTCGGCACCGCCGCTGAACTGCGCAAGCTGGTGGCCGAAGTCGCGCCGCAGAAGAACCTGGAGATCGCCAGCAATCCCGAATTCCTGCGCGAAGGCTCCGCCATCAACGACTTCATGCACCCGGACCGGGTGGTGGTCGGCGCAACGTCGGAAGAAGCGCGGCGCGTGCTGAAGGAAGTCTATCGCCCGCTGCACCTGCGCGAGACGCCGATCCTGTTCGCCGCGTGCGAGACGGCGGAAATGATAAAGTACGCCGCCAACGCCTTCCTCGCCACCAAGATCAGCTTCATCAACGAAGTGGCTGATTTGTGTGAGAAAGTTGGCGCAGACGTGCAGGACGTGGCCAAGGGCATCGGGCTGGACAAGCGCATTGGCGACAAGTTCCTCCACCCCGGCCCCGGCTATGGCGGCAGCTGCTTCCCCAAGGACACGCTGGCCCTCCTGCGCACCGCCGAAGAGCATGACGTGCCGCTGCGGCTGGTCAACGCTACGGTGGAGGTGAACAGCGCCCGCAAGCAGAACATGGCCGAGCGGGTGATAAACGCCTGCGGCGGCTCGGTTGCGGGCAAGACCATTTGCGTGCTGGGCCTGACCTTCAAGCCCAACACCGACGACATGCGCGACAGCCCGGCGCTGGACATCATTCCCGCCCTGCAAAAGGCCGGAGCGCACATTCGCGCCTACGATCCGATCGGCATGAGCCACGCAGCGCCGCTGCTGCCGGGCATCGACTTCGCCGACGACCCCTACTCCGCCATGCAGGACGCCAGCGCCGTCGCCATCATCACCGAATGGAACGAGTTCCGGGCGCTGGACCTGATCCACGTGCGCCGCCAGCTCAAAGAGCCGGTGTTCGTCGATCTGCGCAACATTTACCGCACCGCGGACATGGCCGCAGCAGGCTTCCGCTACGTCTCCATCGGCCGCCCGGTGCTGGAACCCGCAACGGCTGAGTGAGATTTTAAAGAAATTGCAGTAAGATATTATATTTTCAGGGGTCTTAACCCCTGCACCCCAATCTTCTTGAAGGGCCGCGCTTTGCACAAGAGCGCGGCCTTTTCTTTTGATCCGCAGGCAGCGCCCTCAGTGCGCTTCCCGAAAAGCGGCAAGCGCGCCGATGGCGGCAAAGATCGGCAGGCGCAGCCAGCGACCGCCGGGCACGGCAAGGTTGGGCAACTGGCTGATGAGATCAAAGCGGCTGGTGTCGCCCGCAATCGCCTCGGCAAGCACCTTGCCCATGAGGTTGGAAAGCGCGACGCCCTGCCCTGAATAGCCATCGGCAAAGTACACGGAGCCCACCTTCCCGACGGCGGGCATACGGCTGGAGGTGACGGTGACGAGCCCGCTCCAGGTGTAGTCGAGCGGCACACCCACCAGTTGCGGGAACACGGCTTCCAGCCGGGGGCGCACCACCTCCTCCACCGCCTCGTCCGGCGAGAGGCTATACCGCTCGCCGCCGCCGAACAGCAGCCGCTTGTCCGGCGACATATGGAAATAGTTGACCGACATGCGGGTGTCGCACACCGCCAGATCATCCTGCACCAGACTGGCAAGCTCGGCATTGCTGAGCGGCGCCGTGGCGGCCGCAAACGCCGTGAGCGCGCTGGTGCGCCGCTCCACCGGTTCCAGAAATTTGCCGGACTGCGCCCCGCAGGCCAGAATCACGTTCTTGGCCAGAACCTTGCCGCGCGTCGTTTCCACCTGCATGCGCGCAGCCAAGGGGCGCAGCCGCACCACCTTGCTGTTCTCATGCAGGCGCGCGCCCGCAAGCTCCGCCGCCCACGCCAGCCCCAACGCCAGATTGAGCGGATGAACATGGCCGCCGCGCGTATCCAGAAGGCCGCCGTGAACGCCCGGCGTACCGGAGAGGCGGACGGCGGTCTCCCGGTCAACCAGACGGCTGTGGGGATAGTCCATCGCCTTGCGGGCCGCGACCTCTGCCTCCAGCATCCGCATATCAGCGGGCGTGGCCGCGACGATGAGATGGCCCCGGTGCGCATCGCACTGAATGCGATGCTGCTCGATGCGCTGGAACAGCCCCTCCACCGCCTCCTGCGCCATGGAGAACAGGGTATGCGCCCGAGTGGGACCGAACTGCTGGATCAAGCTGCGCAAAGTGCGGTTCCAGCCGGGCATTACCTGCCCTCCGTTCAGACCGGACGCGCCCCAGCCGATGCGCTTGCCCTCCAGCAGCACCACCGACAGGCCGCGCTCGGCGCAGTGCAGCGCCGCCGACAGGCCGGTGTAACCGCCGCCGATGACGCACACGTCCACCTGCTTGACGCCTTCCAGCGTTGGCCGCGAGGGGATGCGATGCGCCGTCGCGGCATACCACGAGGGCGGGTAAGGATGGAAATGCTCAGCGTTTGCAATGCGGACCGTCATAGGGACCCCGGCAAGCTGCAAGGCGCGTCAACGCGCCACCTGAAGGCAGGAACGCGGAACGCTGACCGGCAACCTGTGCTTCCAGAGCATATCATTCCGCATGGTTTTACAACTATTAATGGCATACCTCCGCAATGTATTCGCAATATGCCCGATGAGCAGACGAGAAGCCGGTAACCGCCAGCACGCACGCCCGGCTCTGCACCCGTGATCGGAACGCTTGCCTCGGGCGGTTTTCATCCCGCCCAGCGATAATCTTGACCAATTGATATTTGACGGCTGCGCTTCGTCGGGGCAAAGGCATGGACGTGTTGCGCGACACGCCAAAGGCCCGCGCCAATAAGAGTGAGCTTCAAGGACCATGCCCATGACCATCATTCGCCAGGATGACGTTATCGAGTCCGTCGCAGACGCGCTCCAGTACATCTCTTACTTCCACCCGATGGATTACATCCGCGCCCTGGGTCGCGCCTACGAGCTGGAGCAATCTCCGGCTGCAAAGGACGCCATCGCGCAGATCCTGACCAACAGCCGCATGTGCGCTGAGGGCCTGCGCCCGATCTGCCAGGACACCGGCCTTGTGGTGGTGTTCGTGAAGGTGGGCATGAACGTCCAGTGGGACGCCACCATGTCTCTGGAAGACATGATCAACGAGGGCGTGCGCCGCGCCTACATGCACCCGGAGAACCGCCTGCGCGCCTCGATCGTCGCTGACCCGGCGTTCGGCCGCAAGAACACCCGCGACAACACCCCGGCGGTCATCCACACCCAGATCGTGCCGGGCAACCACGTCGAGATCGCTGTGGCGGCCAAGGGCGGCGGCTCGGAGAACAAGTCCAAGTTCGTGATGCTGAACCCGTCCGACGATATCGTTGAATGGGTGCTCAAGACCGTGCCGCTCATGGGCGCTGGCTGGTGCCCGCCGGGCATGCTGGGCATCGGCATCGGCGGTTCGGCTGAAAAGGCCATGCTGCTGGCCAAGGAATCGCTCATGGAGCCGATCGACATGGCCGAGCTGAAGGCCCGCGGTCCGCAGAACAAGATCGAAGAGCTGCGCATCGAGATTTACGACAAGGTGAACGCGCTGGGCATCGGCGCGCAGGGCCTTGGCGGTCTGTCGACCATCCTCGACGTGAAGATCCACGACTACCCGACCCACGCCGCCTCCAAGCCGGTGGCAATGATCCCGAACTGCGCCGCCACCCGCCACGCGCACTTCAAGCTGACCGGCAACGGCCCGGTTTACCTGGAGCGCCCGAAGCTGGACGAGTGGCCGAAGGTGGAGTGGACCGCCTCCCCGTCCGCCCGCCGCGTCAACCTCGACACGCTGCCGCCGGAAGAAGTGGCCAGCTGGCAGCCGGGCGAGCGCCTGCTGCTGAACGGCAAGATGCTGACCGGCCGCGATGCTGCTCACAAGCGCATTCAGGACCTGCTGGCCTCGGGCGAAGGCCTGCCGGAGGGCGTCGATTTCACCAACCGCGTCATCTACTACGTCGGCCCGGTTGATCCGGTGCGCGAGGAAGTGGTTGGTCCGGCTGGCCCGACCACCGCAACCCGCATGGACAAGTTCACCGACATGATGCTGGAGAAAACCGGCCTCATCGCCATGGTGGGCAAGGCCGAGCGCGGCCCGGTCGCCATCGAGTCCATCAAGAAGCACAAGGCGGCCTACCTGATGGCCGTGGGCGGCGCTGCCTACCTCGTCTCCAAGGCGATCAAGAACAGCCGCGTCGTCGCCTTCGAAGACCTCGGCATGGAAGCCATCTACGAGTTCGACGTGCAGGATATGCCTGTTACCGTCGCCGTGGACGCAACCGGCGAGAGCGTCCACCACACCGGCCCGCTGGTGTGGCGCGAAAAGATCGCAAAGAAGGAAGTCGAGATCGCGTAAGCGTTCTCATCTTCTGATTTAAAGAAAGCCGCGTAGCCCTTTGGTTGCGCGGCTTTTTTTGTTCTCTTTTGCAAAGGGTCTTACGACCCTCTGCACTCCCATTTGTTTATCGGACCGTGGTTCAGGCGTGTGCTGGAATGGGGTTTGATCGGGACGTGTTCCGGGAGCACGCCTGACACGCGGCCCTATGCCCCCTGCTTTCCAGATGACGCAGGAACCACGGCCCTATAACGAACAGGGGGTCGCCGGGGGCTTACAGCTACCCCTGCAAAGAAAAAAACCCCTAAAACCCACCGAAAAAGCCGCCCGCCCGCGGGGGCG
>JAEZBH010000126.1 GCA_023427285.1 Pseudomonadota bacterium | reverse complement strand
CAATTGTGGGGTGCAGTCTTCGCTGTGGCGATGGGATTGGCCCTTTTGTGCTGGCGGCGGGGTGCGGTTGGCAGGATGATTGGCTGGGGCGGCGTGCTGGTGGCGCTCGGGCTGGTGCTGGCATGGGCGCGGGCCGAATGGGTTAGCGCGCCGGTGTTTCCGTTTGAGGGCGCGGCGCGGGTGATAACCGGCACCATCGAATCACGCGAGACGCTGGGAGATGGCCGCGAGCGATTCATTCTGAAGGTTGAAGCCATTGAGCGGCTTGCGGTCGAGCAGACGCCAGAGCGGGTGCGGTTGACCAGCCGGGGTGCGGTTGAGGCCGCGCCGAAGCGCGGCGCGCGGGTGCAGGTGAAGGCGTGGCTGCAACCACCGCCTGGGCCTTCCGTGCCGGGCGGCTATGATTTTGCGCGCAGGGCGTGGTTTGAAGGCATTGGCGCGGTCGGCACGCCGCTGGGGCACTTCACCGTGCTGGAGGCACAGCGCCCGCCCGGCGGACCAATGGAGGCGCTGGAGGCGGCGCGGGAGGCGCTTGGCCTGCGGTTGCGGACGCGAATTGGCGGCGAGGCGGGGGGCATGGCGGCGGCACTGGTGACGGGCGATCGCTCCGGCATCAGCGATGAGGTGACGGAGGCGATGCGCGACAGCGGGCTGGCGCATCTGGTCTCCATCTCCGGGCTGCACATCGCCATGGTGACGGGGCTGGTGTTCTGGCTGACCCGGCGAGGGCTGGCGCTGGTGCCGTGGCTGGCGCTGCGGGTGCCGCTGAAGACCGTGGCGGCTCTGGCTGCCGCTGTTGCAGCCGTTGCCTACACCCTGATTGCCGGCAGCAGCCTGCCGACGGTGCGCAGTTGCGCGGCAACGCTCATCGTACTGGCGGGGCTGCTGATGGGCCGCGACGCGATCAGCCTGCGGCTGGTGGCAGCGGGGGCGGGGCTGATCCTGCTGGTGCGGCCAGAGGCAGTGCTGCATCCCAGCTTCCAGCTGTCTTTTGCGGCAGTGACCGGACTGGTGGCGCTCTACCAGTCGCGCTTTGCCGAGCGCTGGCTGAAGCGGCAGGAGGGGGATGGCTGGGCAAGGCGGGTTTTGCGGTGGAGCCTTGGGCTGATCGTCAGCAGTCTGGTGGCGGAGGCCATGCTCTCGCCCATTGCCATTGCGCATTTCAACCAGACCGGCGTTTACGGCGTGATCGCCAATTTCATCGCCATTCCGTTGACCAGTATCCTCATCATGCCGGGGCTGATGCTGGCGGTTGCGGCCGAGAGCATCGGCGGGCTGGCGTGGGTGACGGAGGCGTTGCGCTGGGCGCTCGACCTTCTGATTGCCATTGCCCGCGATGTCGCTGGTTGGGACGGCGCGGTGATGCGCTGGCGGGCGCTATCGGGCGGGGCGTTCAGCCTCATCATGCTGGGGCTGATCTGGCTGTGCCTGTGGCGCACGAAGGTCAGGCTGCTGGGCCTGTGCATGACGGCGGCGGGGCTGGTGCTGGCGGCGCTTTCGCCCGTGCCTGATCTGTATGTGAGCGCCGATGGCGGCCTGATGGCGGTGCGGTTGGCTGAGGGACAGAGTGCTGGGCGCATGGCGTTCTCAAGCCTCAGGCGGGGCAGTTTTACGCGGGAGATGTGGCTGGAGGACAGCGGCCTTGATGCGCGCGCCATGGTGCGTTTGTCAGAGGTGCAGACAGAGGGGCTGGTGCAGGCGTGCGACGAGGGGCTGTGCCGCATTGCGCTTGAGCGAGGCGGAGAGTGGCGGCGGATCGCATGGCTGAAGGACTGGCTGGATGATCCGGTGCTGGCGCGGCTGTGCCGGGAGAGCGATATCGTGATCGCCCCGCGCGGGTTGCCGCGCTGGTGCCGCCCAAGGCTCTTGATACTGGATGCGGCAGCGCGCAGGCAGCTTGGGGCCGTGACGGTGCGGTTTGGAAGCGGGCAGGCCGTGGATATTGAGTCGGCCCAAACGCAGCGCGGCCGTCACCCCTGGGTAAAGGTTGGGGGTGACAGCCGCACGCTGAACCTGAACAGAAACGGTATTTAGTAACGACGCATCAGGCCGACGAGCTTGCCCTGAATGCGAACCCGCTTGGGGTCGTAAATCTGGGTCTTGTAGGCCATGTTGGCGGCTTCGAGGCGAACCTTGCCTTCCTTGCGGCGCAGGCGCTTCAACGTGGCTTCGCCGTCATCGACAAGGGCGACGATGATATCGCCGTCCAGCGCCTGTTCGGACTTGCGGATGATGGCATAGTCGCCATCCAGAATGCCTGCCTCGACCATGGAGTCGCCGGAGACTTCCAGAGCGAAGTGATCGCCCGGGCCAATCAGGGCAGGGGGCACCGCCAGATGACGATCGCTCTCCAGCGCCTCGATGGGAATACCGGCAGCAACGCGGCCATGCAGCGGAATTTCCACAAAGGCCGCAGCGGCAGGCTGCGCCTTGGGCTTGCCGAAGCTGCCGCGCACCACGTTTTCGGACGCGGCGATGGCGGCATCCCGATCCGTGGCGAGCTGCGGCTTGGCCGGACGTGCGGGCGCTGCTGCATCGGGCAGGCGCAGCACTTCCAGCGCGCGCGCCCGGTTGGGCAGGCGCCGGATGAAGTTGCGCTCCACCAGTGCGTTGATGAGGCGATGGACGCCGGACTTGGACTTAAGCCCAAGCGCTTCCTTCATTTCCTCGAACGATGGCGAGATACCGGACGCTTCAAGGCGCTGATGAATGAACATCAGCAGATCGTGCTGTTTGCGAGTGAGCATGCCCAGGTCCTTCGTGGAACAGACTATGAACGTTCTATTAAAGTTCCACGAAAACGTCAATCAGTGTTGAGGGGAAGAAAGGCGATATTCGACCCTTTTTCTGCCGCGGGCGCGTGAATGGGACGGATGGCGAGGGCATTTGCCGCTTCAAGGCGGGAGAGCATGGCGCTGTCCTGCACGGGGAAGGGGGTGACCTCCCAGCCGTCCTCTCCGGCGCGGACAATGGCGCGCATGTAATCGACCCGTCCGCCGTTGGCGCGCAGGTCAACCGTCAGGCGGCCTTGCAACGGACGCGGCAGCGGATCGGCTGCGCCCATGAGGTGGCGCACCAGCGGCAGCAGGAAAAGCTGGGCGCACACATAGGCCGAGACCGGATTGCCGGGCAGGCCAAGAACGACGCTCTCGCCCATCGTGCCCAGCATCATGGGCTTGCCGGGGCGCATGGCGATCTTCCAGAAGTCGATATAGGCCCCGGCATCGACCAGCGCCGCCTGCACATAGTCGTGATCGCCAACGGAGGCTCCGCCGATGGTCACCAGAATGTCAGCATCAAGCGCAGCCTTGATGATGGCATCGCGGATCACGTCATGGCGGTCCGGCAGAATGCCGTAGTCCTGAACCTCAGCCCCGCAGGCGCGCAGCATGGAGGCCAGCATCACCCCGTTGGAGTTGATGATCTGGCTGGGGCCGGGCATCTGTCCGGGCGGCACAAGCTCATCGCCGGTGGAGAGGATGGCAACGCGCGGGGGGACATAAACCTCAGCCACGCCGTGCCCGCTGGAAGCCATCAGCGCAATGCTGCGGGCATTGAGGCGGGTGCCGGCCTGAAGCAAAACGACTCCGGCGGTAAAGTCTTGTCCGGCTTTGCGGACATGACGCCCGGCGTGCAAGGGATGATCGCCGATCAGGCGGATCGCGCCGTCTTCGTAGGCGACATCTTCCTGAAGGATGACGGTATCGCTGCCCTCGGGCATGGGCGCGCCGGTGAGCACGCGCACGGCAACGCCGTCTTCAAAGACGCCGTCGAACGCCTTGCCCGCAATGGCCTCGCCGATCACGGGAAAGGTGAGGCCGGGGGCGATGTCTTCGAAGCGGACGGCATAGCCATCCATGGCGGAGGCGTGGAAGGGCGGTTGGGTGAGCAGGGCCGTGACATCTTCGGCCAGATAACGGCCATGGGCTTCGCTCAGCGGCACCTTTTCGCGGCGGCGGGTGCTGCCCGCTGCCAGAACATGGGCTTGCGCTTCCGCCACGCTCAGCATGTCACATCTCCGCAGTAAAGGTGCCAGACTTGCCGCCCGTCTTTTCCAGAAGGCGGATGCCCTCGATGCGCATGGCCTTGTCCAGCGCCTTGGCCATGTCATAGACGGTCAGCAGGGCAACGCTTGCCGCCGTCAATGCTTCCATTTCAACACCGGTCTGGCCGGTGGTTTTCACCATGGCCGTGACGGTGATGGCACACTCTGCGTCCTCGAAGGAAAATTCGACCGCTACCTTCTGGATGGGAAGGGGGTGACACAGCGGGATCAGGTCAGAGGTGCGCTTGGCGGCCATGATGCCCGCAACCCTGGCGACGGACAGCACGTCGCCCTTGGCCACCGCATTGTCGCGAACCGCCGTAAAGGCTTCTGCCGACATGAAAATCCGGCCCGTCGCCACGGCGCGGCGCTCGGTTGCCGCCTTGGCCGAAACATCGACCATGTGCGCCTCGCCCGATGCGCCGATGTGGGTGAGGCCCTGCGTCATGCCCGTTTACTCCGCCGCCAGACCAAGCAGGGCGCGGGTTGCGGCCCGCACGTCCTCTTGCGCCATGAGGGATTCGCCCACAAGGAAGGTGGTGACGCCGCTGTTGGCCAGAAGGTCGAGTTCCGCCTTGGTGCGAAGGCCGCTCTCGCCGACGATCAGGTAGCCCTGCGGCAGCAGGCCCGCCAGTTCGATGGTGGTGTTGATGTCCACCTTCATCGTCTTGAGATTGCGGTTGTTGATGCCCATGAGGGGCGACTTGAGGCGGGTGGCCCGCTCCAGTTCCTCGGCGTTGTGAACCTCGATCAGCACGTCCATGCCAAGCGACTGTGCTGCCGATTCAAGCTCGGCTGCCTGCCCGTCTTCAAGGCCGGCCATGATGAGCAGGATGCAGTCGGCACCCATCGCCCGGGCCTCGACCACCTGATAGGTATCGACCATGAAGTCCTTGCGCAGAACCGGCAGCGGCACGGCGCGGCGGGCGGCTTTCAGATAGGCGGGGCTGCCCTGAAAGAACGGCTCGTCGGTCAGGACGGACAGGCAGGTCGCGCCGCCAGCCAGATAATCCTGCGCGTGGGCGGGCGGATCGAAGTCCGCACGGATCAGGCCCTTGGAGGGGCTTGCCTTCTTGATCTCGGCGATCAGGCCATAGCGGCCTTCGCTGCGGGCGCGCTCCAGCGCGTTCAGGAAGCCGCGCGGACGTTCCTGTGCGCGGGCGTCTGCCTCCACCGCCGAGAGCGGACGGGCCAGCTTGCAGCGGGCCACGTGCTCGCGGGTGGTGTCCATGATCTTCTGAAGCGTGTCACTCATCAGTCGTTACTCGTCATCTCGACCCAACGATCCAGCAGGGCGGTCGCCTTGCCGGTGTCGATGGCTGCCGTGGCCTGCGCCACTCCTTCGGCCAGCGTGGGGGCAAGGCCGCCCACCACCAGCGCGGCGGCGGCATTCAGAGCCACCGTATCGCGATATGCGCTTCTCTCGCCGCCCAGCATACGGCGCAGGGCCGCCGCATTGTGCTCGGCATCGCCGCCCTTGATCGCCTCGACCGGCGCGCGCTGGAGACCCAGATCTTCCGGCGCAACCGAGAAGCGGTTAACCGAGCCGTTGTGATATTCGGCGATCTGCGAGGGGCCGACGAGCGACATCTCGTCCATGCCGCCCGCGCCATAGATGATCCACGCCCGCTCCGCGCCCAGACGGCCAATCGCCTCGGCCATGGGCTCCAGCCAGCGCTCGGAATAGACGCCGATCACCTGACGGCGAACGCCCGCCGGGTTGGTGAGCGGGCCAACCAGATTGAAGATGGTCGGGATCTTGAGCGTGCGGCGCACGTCCGCCACCGCCTTCATGGCCGGGTGGTGGGCGTTGGCCAGAATGAAGGTGATACCCAGCTCGCGCAGGCAGCGCTCCACATGCTCAGGCTCGCGGCCGATAACGACGCCCAGCGATTCCAGCACGCCCGCCGAAGACGACTTGGACGTTGCCGAGCGGTTGCCGTGCTTGGCGACCTTCGCGCCGCAGGCGGCAGCGACGATGGCGGCGGCGGTGGAGACGTTGAGGGTGGAGAGGCCATCGCCGCCCGTGCCGCAGGTGTCGATGGCGTCAAACGGCGCGTTGACCGGAATGGCCCGGCGACGCATGGCACCGGCGGCGGCCACGAGGTCGGATGCGGTCTCGCCCTGCATCTTCAGGCCCATGAAGAAGGCCGCGATGATGGCCTCGGGCACCTGTCCGCTCATGATCGCCTCGAACGCGGAGACGGACTGGGCGTCCGTCAGGCGCTGGCCGGAGGCAATGGCGTTGAGGAAGGAGGGGAAATCAGCCAGTGGCGCGCTCATGCCGCCACCTGCTTGATCTTGATGCCGCACAGGGTCAGGAAGTTGCCGAGCAGGTCGTGACCCGCTTCGGTCGCAATGCTCTCCGGGTGAAACTGAACCCCGTGAATGGGGAGCGTGCGGTGCTGAAGCCCCATGATGATGCCGTCTTCTGTTTCTGCTGTGACTTCAAGGCAATCCGGCAGGCTTTGGCGCTCAACGATGAGCGAGTGATAGCGGGTTGCCTGAAACGGATTGGGGAGCCCGGCGAACACGCCCTTGTCCTCATGCCGGACGGGCGAGCGCTTGCCATGCATGACCTGCAGCGCACGAATGACGTTGCCGCCGAACGCCTGACCGATGGACTGGTGGCCAAGGCACACGCCGAGCAAGGGCACCTTGCCCGCCGCCTTGCCGATCAGCTCAAGGCAGATGCCCGCCTCATTGGGAGTGCAAGGACCGGGCGAAAGCAGTATGCCCGACGGCTTCAGGGCAAGCACTTCGTCCGCCGTGATCTGGTCGTTACGCCACACCGAGGTTTCAGCGCCCAATTCGCCCAGGTAATGGACAAGATTGTAGGTGAAACTGTCATAGTTATCGATAACGACGATCATGGCGCCTCAACCGCACTGCTGGCGTGAAAACTGAACTGGCACGGACAAACCGTGGAGGCCGTTAAGGCCATGGGAAGCCTTATCGAAGATTTCCCTGAGGTTTGCCATAATTTTCGTGCCCTGAACCCCAGGGGTTAGGTTACAAAACATCATGAACAACCGCACAGACAGGCACGCGGGCACATCGACTGACCCGGATGGTGTATCTGATCCGGCGCATGCGGTCGAGGAAGCTGGGGTCGTAACAGAGGGGAGCGCGCCCTGGACCCGCAGAGCAGTGGCGGGCGGCCTGTTTCTGGCCGCTGGCGCGCTGGCGTTCGGGTTGAGCCGGACAGGCTCCCGTCCGCTGCCGGAGACTGGCGGCAAGGTGCCGCTGCGCCCGCCTGTGGAGCCTGGGGTTGCAATGTCTTTTCCAGACGCTGCGGTGCCGGAGGCAGGAGAGGCTGTTGAGATTGCGACTGAGACGGCGGCTGGCGAGACCGCTGCTGCGGAGCAGGCCGCACAGCCGGTGAACATTCCCGCATCCGCCAAGCGACCGGAGGGGCCCGCGCAGATTGCGATCGTGCTTGATGACCTTGGGCTGCGTCAGGAGGAAACCCGGTGGGCCACAAACCTGCCGGGGCCGCTGACGCTGGCGTTTCTGCCCTACGGCCAGTCGCTCGCCGCCCACGCCAGCCGCGCTGCGGCCAACGGGCACGAAGTCATTCTGCATTTGCCGATGGACCCCGGCGGGCGCGCCGATCCCGGACCCCACGCGCTGAGGCTCGGGCAGAATACCGCCGAACTGGAGCAGCGGCTTGCGCGGAGTTTGGCGCAGGTGCCCGGCATCGTTGGCGTAAACAACCACATGGGCAGTGCCCTGACCGCAAACGCCTCTGCCATGGAGGCCGTGCTGGCGCGGCTGAAAGCGGACGGGCGTTACTTCCTTGATTCCCGCACCACGGCCAAATCCGCTGCCCGCACCATCGCCGACCGGCTGGGGGTGCCTTATGCCGAGCGCGACGTGTTCCTCGACAACGATACCAGTGCGCAGTCCATCAACCGCCAACTGACAGAAACCGAAGAGCTTGCCCGCCGCTACGGCACCGCCAACGCAATCGGCCACCCGCACCGCCAAACGCTCAAGGCACTGGAGGCGTGGGTGCCCAACGCCCGCGAGCGCGGCTTCAACATCGTGCCCGTCAGCACCATCATCGCCACGCGCGGCTCCGCCCTCTGGCGTCTGGCACGCGATCGTCAGGCCCGGGCGGGGAGTTGATTGTTTAGGTGAGAAGTCTTTTTGCAGGAGGGGCTTACCCCTCCTGCAC
>JAEZBH010000066.1 GCA_023427285.1 Pseudomonadota bacterium | reverse complement strand
CGTCGGTTTCAAGACCGGGGCGTGGGTGGACGTGGTGTTCCTTCAGCGGGCGCTGGGCGATGGCGCTTCAAGCCCGCCGGGACAGATCAAACCTTGGGGTTCGGCGCACCAGCGGTTATAAGAGTTTTCCGTGTATTTTAGGGTTAAGGGCCGCTTGTGAAATCGTTGACGTTGCTCCGCCACGCCAAGGCGGGCTGGGGCGAACCTTCCCAACGTGATTTCGACCGGCCGCTGGATGAGCGCGGCCGCCGCGCCGCCCCGCGCATGGGCCTGTACCTGCGCACCGAGGGGCTGCGGTTCGACCGTGTGGTGGTCTCGCCCTCCGTGCGCACGCTGGAAACCCTTGCTCTGGTGGAAGAAGGCTACGGGGCCAAGTTCACCGAGATGGAAGACGAGCGGGTCTATCTCGCCTCCGCCGACTCCCTCATCAACCTGATCCACGACCTGCCCGACGAGTGGGACAGCGTCATGTTCATCGGCCACAATCCCGGCCTTGAGGATCTGGGCCGCAAGCTGGCGGGCAGCGGCCCGGAGCGGCTGATGACGCTGCTCGATGCCTTTCTGCCCACCGCTGCCGTGATGGAATTGACCTTCGACGTGGATCGCTGGTCCGATGTTGAGGAAGGGGAGGGTGTGCTCGTGCGCTTCACCCGCCCCGTTGATTTAAACGCCGCGCTGGACGGCGATTGAGCATCAGTCTTTCTTGCTGTTCTCAGCCGTAACTTTGCTCATCTCTTCCATCTTCTTGGACAGCTTTTCGGCAAGCGACCGGATGGTGGACAGGTCGTCCATGAGTTCGTTCATTTCGTTGAAAAACGGCGTGCCGGTTGCCTGTGAGCGACACTCAGGTTTTGTTGCCATGACTGACAGTGCCTTTCTTCAAGGTCTGTCCGGCCATCGCGATGCATCAGTCTGATGCCTTCCGCCCGAGCGCCCGACAGACACGTTTCTGCTGGCACTCACCATGGGGCGGAAAGGTTAACCATGGCTTTTCGTATGGTTAACAAGGGGTTGACGGGAAAGGGCTGTTGATGCCCCCAGTTTTATCCCTCAGTCGATGATATCTGCGGCGGTCTCGACGGTTTTGGCGGCGACCTTGACCGGAATGGTCACCACCTTGGTCACGGCGCAGGCGGACAGGGCCAGCATGGCGGCAAGCAAAAGGCCCGCTGCCAGTGTGGTGCGGGCCAGTGCGGCGCGGGCCAGTGCGTAAGAGCGGCCCGAAGGCCGGTCGGCAGTTGGTCTGTCAGACGGTAAAGCTTTCGCCACAGCCGCAGCGCCCCTTCTCGTTCGGATTGGTAAAGACAAATCCTGCCGTGAACATGTCTTCCTGCCAATCCATTTCCGAGCCGATGATGTAGAGCAGGGACATGGTGTCGATGTAAAGCTTGCCGCCGGGGGTCTCGACCACCTCATCCAGCGGGTTGGGTTCATCGACGTAATCGACGTTGTACGACAGCCCCGAGCAGCCCTTCTGCGGCGTGGTGAGACGCAGGCCAGCGGCAGGCTTCTCGCGCTTTGCGAGCAGGTCGCGAATGCGCTCTGCGGCGCGTTCGGTCACGGTCAGCGCAGCCGGGCGCGGTGCGCGGCCCTTGCGGGGTTCCACGGTTGGTTGCAGATTCGGCGTAGTGCTCGGGGTCACGTCGGTCATTACAGCATCCCCAGTTCCAGCTTGGCTTCATCAGACATTTTCTGCGGGTCCCAGGGCGGGTCCCACACAAGGTTCACCTCGCACGAGCCGACGCCCGGCACCGCGCCCACGCGGGTTTCCACCTCGCCCGGCATCGATTCGGCCACCGGGCAGTGGGGCGTGGTCAGCGTCATGGTGACGACGGCGTGGCCCTCGTTGATCTCCAGCCCGTAGATCAGGCCCAGATCATAAATGTTCACCGGAATTTCCGGATCATAGATACTGCGCAGCGCGTCCAGCACCTGATCGTAGAGATCGCCGCCCGGCGCTTCGGCAGAGACGGCGGGCTTCTCTTCCTTCAGGAAGGTCTCGATGAAATCCACGGGGCGCGGCGGCACGGGCCGCTCCGGCGCGGTCGGGGCCTCGTTGATTTCCTCAACGCTGAACGACTTTGGTTCTTCCCCGGTCATCGGAAGATACTCACTACTTTTTCCATGCCCTCAGCCAGACGCTGAACGTCTGCGGGGGTGTTATAGATGCCGAAGCTGGCGCGGGCAGTTGCGCCCACCTGCAACCGTTCCATCAGCGGTTGGGCGCAGTGGTGGCCAGCGCGAATGTTGATGCCCGCCTCGTCCAATATGGTTCCGATGTCGTGGGGATACACCCCCTCCATCACGAACGAGACGATGCCGGTATGGTGTCCCGGCCCCAGCACCCTGACCGAATTGAAGCGCGACAGCGCCTCGATGGCGGCCTGTGTCAGCTCGGCCTCATGGGCCTGAATGTTGGCAAGGCCAACCTCTGTCACGAAATCGATGGCGGCCTTCAGCCCCAGCGCGCCCACAATATGCGGCGTGCCCGCCTCGAACCGCTGCGGCGCGGGCAGGTAGGTGGTGCGCTCGAACGTCACCGTTTCGATCATCGCGCCGCCGCCGTGGTAGGGGCGCATGGAATTCAGCACATCGAGCTTGCCCCACAGCACGCCGATGCCGGTCGGGCCATAGAGCTTGTGGGCGGAGAACACGTAGAAATCCGCGCCGATGCCCTGCACGTCAACGATCTGGCGGGGCGCGGCCTGACAGCCGTCCACCAGCACTTTGGCGCCCTGGGCCTTGGCCATTGCCGTGATGCGCTTCACGTCCACCAGCGTGCCGAGCACGTTGGAGATGTGGGTGACGGCAACGAGCTTCGTCTTGGGGCCGATGATCTTCTCCGCCGCCTCGTAATCCAGATCGCCGTTCTCGGTGATCGGGATGACGCGCAGGCCAAAGCCCGCCTGTTCGGAGGCCAGCTGCCACGGCACGATATTGGAGTGGTGCTCCAGCTCGGTCACCACCACTTCGTCATCGGGGCCGAGGTTGGCCGCAGCCCAGCTGTGCGCAACGAGGTTGATGCCCTCGGTTGCACCGCGCACGAACACCACTTCCGACGGGCTTTGAGCGTTGATGAAGCGGGCAACGGTTGCGCGCGCTTCCTCATAGGCTTCCGTCATGGTCTGGCTGCGCCGGTAGACGCCCCGGTGAACCGTGGCGTAATCCTGCGCGTAGGCGCGGGTGATGGCGTCGATCACCGCCTTCGGCTTCTGGGCCGTAGCGGCGGTGTCGAGATAGACCAGCTCGGGCTCGCCGAGCAGAACCGGGAACTGGGCGCGGTAGTCGGTCATGCCTGAACACCTCGCACCATCTGGCGCAGGCGGGCGGTCGAGGCTTCGGTGAAGGCCTCGCGCAGGGTCTCGTCCTCGATCGGCTCGATGGCGTCGGCCACGAAGGCTTCGGTCAGCAGCGCCTTGGCTTCCGCCGGGTCGATGCCGCGGGTGGCCATGTAGAACAGCGCGCGCTTGTCCAGCTCGCCCACGGTTGCGCCGTGCGCGCACTTCACCTCGTTGGCGTAGATCTCAAGCTCGGGCTTGGCGTTGGCGGTTGCCGTGCGGGCCAAGAGCAGCGCCTTTGACGACTGCTCGGCATCGATGTGCTGCGAGCCCTCAGAGATGACGATCTTGCCGAGGTAGCTCACCGTCGCCTTGTTGTTGGCAACCGAGCGCACCGTCTGGCGGCTGGTGGCGCTGGGCGCGATGTGGCGGAAGCGGGTAATCAGTTCGATGGTCTGGGTGCCCGCCGCCAGCAGCACGCCGCCCAGATCAACCGATGCGCCCTCATGGATGGTGATGTCCAGCTCCACCCGGCCAAGCTGACCGCCGGTGTTCAGAATATGCACGCGGTAGGTCGCGCCCTTGCCGACAACCACATCGTAGCGCGCGGTGGTGACGGCGTCGTCCTCGCGCATCTGGCCGATGTGGTGGGTCAGGTTTGCCCCTTCGCCCACGTGAATGGTGGTGGCCGGGTTCAGCCAGCCGCCGCCCTTGAAGCTTTCGTTGAAGCTGGCGGTTGCGGCAGGGGCCACGGTGATGGCGTGGGTGACGTCCGCGCGGCCCGAGCTGATTTCCAGCGGCAGGGCGAGCGCCTCGCCGTCGCGCAGGGATACCGCCTCGGAGGTCGGCGCATCAGCGGCGTCCGGCAGCATCATGGCGGCTTCCAGCGCCTTCAGGTCGCTGTAGCGCCACGCTTCCTCGTGCTTGGCCGGAAGGGTGAACGGAGCCGTCATGCTGCCACCGTTGCGTAGCCTTCGCGCTCCAGCTCCAGCGCCAGCGACTTGTCGCCAGTCTTGACGATGCGCCCGCCCGCCAGAACGTGAACGTAGTCAGGCACCACATAGTCCAGCAGGCGCTGGTAGTGGGTGATGAGCAGGATCGCCCGATCCGGACCGCGCACGGCGTTGATGCCCTGCGAGACCACCTTCAGCGCGTCGATATCAAGGCCGCTGTCGGTCTCGTCCAGCACCGCCAGCTTGGGCTGGAGCACGGCCATCTGCACCATCTCGTTGCGCTTCTTCTCGCCGCCCGAGAAGCCGACGTTGACGGCGCGCTTCAGCATCTCGGCGTCCAGACCCAGATCCTTCGCCTTCTCGCGCACAAGGCGCAGGAAGTCGGCGGCGGAGACTTCCGGCTCGCCGCGCAGCTTGCGCTGGGCGTTGAGCGCGGTGCGCAGGAACGT
>JAEZBH010000051.1 GCA_023427285.1 Pseudomonadota bacterium | reverse complement strand
AATTCCACCAACCGGAACGAGAAGGAACAGCGTCCACCAGGGGCTTTTGCCGCTGTCGCGCAGGCGGCGGGTGCTCACCGCCAGGAAAGGCAGCAGTACGGCAATTAGAAAAATACTGGCGAAATTTTCATTTATGTGCGCAAAGGCAGTTGCAGCCAGGGTTACGAACAGTGCAAACCACCAGAACTCGGGCCGAGAGGCCCGCCCTTGAAACTCCGCATATTTCTGAAAGCATATTCGCAGCGATTCAAAGAATGTCAGCGTGGTAGCACCGTTACGATTGTTCAATACTACATTATTTTCCATCCGGAACTCCTTACCGATTCGAGAGACTGTTTCCTTCAACAGCGCAGCCCATTTGGACCCAATGCGCGTGTCTCGATTGTCGGTAATTTCGTCCTCGCTGGCAACTGTGGATTCCCTTAGTTTCAAGATTAGCTCTACCCTGGAGCCTACGTTGAACCGTGCATAGATGTTTTTTAGATGAAACTCAACCGTGCTCTCGGAAATACCGAGCGCAGAGGCAATTAACTTGTTGCTTTTGCCTGCCAGCAGGTGTTCGGCAACCTGTTTTTCTCGCGCGCTCAACGCATCCCAAGCGCTGCTGTTATTCATCTTGCGTTGGCAGATAAGGCATTGCAGGACCGGTGGCGCTCAGCAACTCAGCAAGAGCAGCACGCATGGCGGTGCGGTCATCCCAGGGATATTCTATCTCGCCAAAGCACATCGACTGCTCATGGCCCTTGCCGCAGGCAATCACCAGATCGCCCGGCTGGGCCATCTGGATCGCCTCGCGGATGGCCTGGCCCCGGTCTCGCACCTTGATAAAGGACTTACCCTCCACCCCACCCCGGCTGCGCGCGCCGTAGGCCATCTCTTCCAAAATGGTATCCAGCGACTCCGTGCGCGGGTCTTCGGCGGTCAGAATGCTCACGTCCGCCAGCTCCGCTGACACCTCCGCCATCATGCGGCGCTTTTCGCGGTCGCGCAGCCCTGCCGAGCCAAACACAGAGATCAACCGCCCCTCGGTCATCTTACGGGCTGAGGTAAGGGCATTCTTGAGCGCGTTGGGCGTGTGCGCGAAATCAACGATGGCGATAAACGGCTGGCCCATGATAATTTGCTCCATACGGCCAGGCACCGCGCGCAGGTTGGCAATCCCCATCCGCGCTGCCTGCGGATCGACGCCCAGCCCAATCACCGTGGCAGAAATGGCCGCCAGACAGTTGGAGACGTTGAACAGCCCCAGGATCGAGCAGTCGATGGGGATCGAGAAGCCCGGTCCGTTGGCGGTAAAGTGCAGGCCCAGCGCGTCATGGGTGATATCCTCCGCCCACACATCCGCCTGGGATTGGATGGAATAGGCCACCTTGCGTACTTTCGTTACTTGATTCAAGTAATCGTATGAAGCATCGTCGCGGTTTAGCACTGCCAGCGGCTCCACCCGGCGGTCCTCTTTTGGCGTTTCACCCAACCCGGTGAGCAGGCTGGCCTTTGCTGCACGATAGGCTTCATAGGTCTCGTGGTAATCGAGGTGCTCGTGGGTAATATTGGTGACCACGCCAATATCGAAAAAGCTGCCGGTGACCCGGTGCTGCGCCAGCCCGTGCGAGGTCGTTTCCAGCACAACATGTGTCAGCCCGGCGGCATTCATCCGCGCCAGGTAGCGCTGCACATCGGTGGCGTTGGGCGTGGTAACGTGAAAGCCCGTATCCACTACGTCTGAGCCAATCACCGCATTGATCGTCGAGACGATCCCCGCGCGCATCCCCCCCGAGAGCAGGATTTGAAAGATCATGTTGGATGTGGTTGTTTTGCCATCCGTGCCGGTGACTCCGATCATCGTCATCGATTTGCCCGGGTAGCCATAAAACGAGGCGGCAAGGTAAGCAAGCGCCTGGCGTGGATCTTCCACCTGGATGTAGGGTGCGGGCACATCTTCCAACGGCTGCGATCCTACTACAGCCACCGCCCCCTGGCTGATCGCCTGCGGAATAAAACGGTGGCCATCCAGGCTGGTGCCCGGAACGGCTACAAAAATCGCCCCTGGCTTCACCTCGCGGGAGTCGGAAGTGATATCGGTGACGGTAATGCCTGGCAGCTCGCTGCGCGAAAGGATGGATACCGGCAGATCTTCAAACAATTGGGGAAGCGTTTTTTTTAGAAAACCAGTCACAAGGGAACCTCGGTTCGATCGGTGATGGTGTAAAGCGAGTCCAACAGAATGGAGTTTGATAAAACAAAAAGGGCTTTAATGGGGAACCCCCATCAAAACCCTTTTTTCAGTTGATGGAATTCTACCGCAGGTTCTGGCGCATGTCGTCCAGGCGGCCGGAGAGCGATCCGTCCACCACCTGATCACCTACACGCACAACCAGCCCGCCCAAAATGCTCGGGTCAACGCGGAAGCTCACCGATGCGGCCCCGCCCAGCTTCGAGAGGATCTCATTGCGGACGGTTGCCTGCTCATCCTGGGTCAGAGGCAGGGCGCTGGTTACTTCAGCGGTCTGCGCGCCAGTACCTTCCAGTCCAGCCTGATCCAGCACAGTGACGGTGCCATTGCGCACGCCAGAGAAAAATTCATTCACCAGGGCATGCTGGCGGCGCTCGTCCAGGTTATCGGACAGCAATTTTTGCGCGGCGGCCATCGCCAGCGAGACGATCTGCCCACGCAGCTCAGAGAGCATGCGGTTGCGTTCGCCTTCCAGCTCGGTCATGGCGGTCTCGCGGCGGCGGGCCATATCGGCTTCCGCGGCGGTGCGAACTTCCTGCTCCACCTTACCGGCCCGCTCGGTTGCCTCGCGCATCACCTCAGAAGCGCGGGTCTGCGCCTCGGCGATAATGCGGCCGGCTTCCTGTTCTGCGTTGGCGCGAGCATCCGCGGCCACACGGGCATCTTCCAGGCCCTTCGCGATGGTCAGGCGGCGGCGCTCCAACTGAGCAAGCAGCGGCTTGAACACCCAAGCGCGCAGCACCGTGAACAGGATGCCAAAGGCCAGGGCAAAGACGAGCAAATAGCCAAGATTAATACCTAGTGCTTCCAAGGCTCCTCCCTTTCAGCGGAACTGGCTTCATTAGAGGACGAACAGCATCAGGAACGCGATCACCAGACAGTAGATCGCGATGGCCTCGGAGAACGCGATGCCCAGGATCATGTTGGTGAGAAGCGTACCGTAGGTATCGGGATTGCGCGCCATACCCTCCAGCGCACCCTGAACGCTCAAACCAATGCCAATCCCCGCGCCCAAAGCGCCGATCATCGACAGGCCAGCTCCGACAAACTTCGCGGCTTCAATAATATCCCCAGTCATGCTAGATAGCCTCCTCCAAAGTCTTTTGTTTTCCGGCGGTAACCTCCGCCAGGGTGGTGTTTTCTACGTGCGCCGGTCTTGGTGTGAATCGACCGGAAAATCTCTTGATTAGTCTGCCGGAACCGCGGCGGGTTCAGCGGCGTGCACTTCTTCCTCGTGGTGCTCTTCGCCGCCGTGGCCCTGCGTGGCCTGCGACATGAATACCATAG
>JAEZBH010000003.1 GCA_023427285.1 Pseudomonadota bacterium | reverse complement strand
TTCGCCAGGTCAACGACCATTGGGAAATTGATTTTAAAGAGAGCCATTACGTTTTTCCAGAAAAAGACGTAAAAGTTCTGCCGGTAGATAACGTTACCGCAGAACGGTTGGCGCAGTATATTTGGGGTAAACTTTCAGAACAGCTATGCCTGGATCAATCCCTTGCCCTGGAAACGCTCACCGTTGGCGTAGAAGAAGCAGATGGGCAGGCAGCGTACTATAAAGATATGGTGAGGAAACCCGTATAGCCGCAGGAGCGCAGAGCATTGTCTGACAAAACGGTGCAGGTGCAATTCCAACCAACCGGCAAGCGCGTTGAGCTACCCTTTGGGTCTACGCTGCTCGAAGCTGCTCGCTGGGCAGGGATTGAGTTAAACTCGTCTTGTGGTGGGCAGGGTACCTGCGGTCAATGCCAGGTGATGATTCTAAAGGGCTCAATCTCCAACCCGAACAGTGATGAAGTACAACTATTGGGTGAGAATGAGATTGCCCGAGGTCGCCGCCTGGCCTGCTCAACCCGCCCACAAGGGAATGTGGTTGTCGACGTACCTCGTGAGTCGATCACTACCCACCAGCGATTGATGATCCAGAGCGAGCTGGAGCAGCAAACCACGATCCCATTGGATCCCCCGGTTCGCGCGTATTCTCTCAATCTCTCAAAGCCGACCCTGGCCGATGTGCGCTCTGATTTTACACGGGTTGCCAGCGCGCTGGCGCTGGAGTATGGAATACCATCACTGCACGCACACGTCGATGTTATTCGCGACCTTCCGGGCCAACTTCGCCAGAACAACTGGCAAGTATCCGCACTCGTGCGCGGGGCGGAGCTCGTGGGCCTGGTTCCACCTGGCTCTCCAGTGCTTGGCTTTTGTGTGGATCTTGGCACCACAAAAATCGCTGCTTCTCTGGTAGACATGCAGACAGGCCAGACCCGTGCATTCGCAGGCTCTCCGAACCCGCAGCTTGGTTACGGCGAGGACGTTATCAGCCGCATCAACCATGTTCAGCGCAGTCCAGACGGCGCGCAAACGCTGGCGCAAAAGGTACGTGGCACCCTCGACCAGCTGCTCGGCGATCTGATCGACCAGACCGGCGCGAAACGCAGCCAGGTAGTAGAAGGATGCATCGTTGGCAATACTGTGATGCTCCATCTACTACTTCAACTGCCAGTGCGGCAGCTGGCCTACGCCCCGTATGTGTCCGTCATCAGTGATTCCCAGGAAATTCGCGCCGCCGAAGTGGGCCTGGAAATGGCCCCGGGAGCAAAGATATACTTTCCACCAATTGTCGGCGGATTTATTGGTTCAGACCATATTGCCATGCTCCTGGCAAATGACTTGGACCGCAGTGGAAAGATCACGCTGGGGGTGGATATTGGCACCAACACGGAAATTGTGATCAGAAAACCTGGACGGGATTTACTGGGTTCCGCTTCATGCGCTTCCGGGCCTGCCTTTGAAGGAGCCCATATTCGAGAAGGGATGCGGGCCGGTTCTGGCGCAGTGGAACGCGTTCGTATTACCAGCGATGGCGTGGAACTCCAGACAATTCACAACGCGGCGCCCGTGGGGTTATGCGGTTCCGGCATCATTGACCTCACCGCTGAACTGTTTCGCTGTGGTTTGATTAACCGCCAAGGTACGTTCAACAACCTGAGCGAGCGCATCCGCAGGGGAAAAAACGGCGGCGAATTTGTGATCGTACCGGCGAACAGCAGCGGCACCGGTCGAGATATCGTCATCGACCAGAAGGATATTAATGAAATTCAGCTAGCAAAAGGCGCTATTTCTGCCGGACTGCAAGTTCTGATGAAAGTGACGGATACCTTGCCCGAAGAGGTTGAAGAAGTTATTATCGCCGGTGCATTTGGCTCGTACATTGATATAGAGAAAGCGAATTCGATTGGCCTGTTCCCGACACTACCCAATGCGCAGTACCGGCAGGTTGGCAATGCCTGCCTGGTCGGCGCCCATTGGCTGTTGGTTTCACAACAGATGCGCCAGCGCGCAGAGGCGATCCAGCAAAGCATTCAGTACCTGGAACTAACGGGGAACCCCGGCTTTAACCGTACGTTTGCACTAGGAATGCTTTTCCCAAGCGCGAAATAAACGAAGAATTGTCTACTCAGCCCTCCATGCTGTGGTTCTGAATCGCGGGCTGCGCCCGCCGAAGATAAATTTTGGGGAGTTTTTGTCGCCGAGGTTGGACAAAAACTCCCCAAAATTTATCTTCGGCGCCCAAAGGGCGCAATTCACAAAACGCCCCCTGCGGCTTGAGCAGTCACGAATATTTTATAAAGATGGAAGGACAGTCGATTTCCTGTGTTCTTTTACCGGATTATTATGTATAATTTGCATAATAGTTATCGGGATAACACGATTGGCTGAATGAATTATTCGCATTATCGAGCATTCCCGGTAGGTCGGCGCCTTCTTTGAACAAAAAGGAGTGAAAAAATGGTTACAGCCAATACGAAATACGCCCGCCTGAACAAAGATGAGATCAGCAAGCTGCAGGAACTGGAAAAGGAAATAGGGAAAATCGTCATCGCCTACGAACCTGCATCTACATACGCACAGCTCTCGGAAGAACAGCTAAGGCGGCTCCAGCAGTTTGAGCAGGAGCTGGGGGTAATCCTGGTCGCGTTCAAGAAGTAGAAATACCTCTCGGGTAATCCAATTTAGCTTCATAAATAGCTCAAGAACACGCCCGGCTGGCGTGTTCTTGAGCTATTTACGATCTGCTCGACACCTGGCTGCCGTTTACATTACCCCACTCGCCTTATTGCTCGCCTGGGGTCGCAGCAACAATACTTGATTTATTAGATCAACATTTGTATAATTTTTTGGACGCATTCTTCCTATAAATTTTAACACTAACAGTGCGCCGTTTGTATTACTGTTTGACGTCCAATCCTGTCGGTCCTGAGCGGGGCATAATAATCGGATGATCAACGGAAATGCTTTGGCACAGATTGAGCCTTCAGTTTCGGGTATCCACCTGTTTTGGATGGGACCTTTCAGTTGGGTGTTCTCACCGGGTGGATGGAATATCCAGCGCCGCCCTTTCACCCGGCGGCGAATGCGGTGCGAGGCGATCGGCGCTTCCGAAATCGGGCGCATCCGTAATGAACGGGAATGGCGCTTTTTATTTGGCTGGCTCAGCTACAGCAGCAGGCAGCTGGATGAAAACACCCCCGCGGAAGTATTCCGGCTCGACTTCGACCAGCCCACCACAACCGTCCGCCTGAACCTCGAGGGCAAACTGGGATTCAGTTTTGCCCTGTACCAGGGAAAGGTCGTTTCCAGAGTCTCTCCCAAAGGCAGCGGCTTTTTTTCAGCGGAATTCCAGGCGACAGCGATCGACGCTGTTGTTTGCGTCCTCCTCGATCCGCAGTCGATCCAATGCTGCATTTATGAGCCGGGAGAGAATGACGAACAGAATTGGCAGGAAGTCCCGTTTCTGGTGAAAGGCCTGCAGCTTCCCATCGCTGGGCTTGACCCCGCTTTGCAAAACCCCGACGATGAATTTGCGATGGCCAAATCCCGCTTACTGCCGGGGGAAGACCTGGATCCGGAAGAGTTCCACCAGCTGATCGATCTGCTGCGCCCAATGCTTAAAGAACTTTCTTCCCCCAGGCCAATCGATAAAATCTTGCTGGTACGGCCAGATGAAACCACCACGTTTGAAGAGTTGAATGCAAACGCCCCCCTGCTGTCTTTGATCAGCCATCCGAAATGGCGGCGGGTGATGGGCTTTGGCTGGTTTGACCAGGACAGCGCCTTGCAGCAGGGCCAGCGCTACGAATACCGCCTGACCGGGTTTTTCCCGCTGGAAGACTTGCAGGACAAAGTCTATGGCTTTCATACGTTGTCTTCTAATACGCTGCTGCCGACCAGCTTCTTTCTCAATAATCTGATGCTGCGGTTCGCTCAGCCCACGCGGGTGGAATTGGCCCCTGGCACCCCCACCGATGGGACGCAGCAGATCAGCCGGCGAGGGATTGTGCTTACTCCGCCCGACCAGTTCTTCTGGTCCTTCCCGGCGATCAACGATTGGAGCCTTGTGCTGGACTTCCCCTTCCCGGTGCAGCGGGTGCGTCTAGAGCTAGCGAAAGGTCACTCGCTAGAAGCAGAGGCGTGGAATTACAACAGCCCGGTCACCAGCGGACAGCAGGTGCCGCCGGGTGAAGTGGTGACGCTTCATTTTCCCTCTCCGATTGTGCAGCTGCGATTGAAGGGAACCGGATTCCTGTACACCATACGCATCTCTCAAGATGAACAGGGGGTAAAGCCCGTTTCGATGGTGCTGCCCCCGGTCCTTTTCGAGAACACGCCGCGGCCCGCCGCCCCATCAACCTTCCAGATCACCAACTTGCAGGAGATCGCGGCGGCGAATATTCTCAATGACGGCATTACCACTGCCGCGTCCCGGTCGGCGCTCGGGTTTCAGCTCGCGTGGGAGGCCAGCCTGCAAAACGGCCTGCCCGCGTGGCCCCCTGGCGAAACGACACCGCCGCCGGTCGAAAGTACGCTGTACGAGATCGAGCACCGGCAGCTCCCTTCGGCGGACTGGACCCCAATTCTGCCGGATGAAAATTGGATGATCGGGCACCGG
>JAEZBH010000171.1 GCA_023427285.1 Pseudomonadota bacterium | reverse complement strand
GTCTAATGATGGTCTAATGTGAGGGCGTCTCAGGACGCGCAAACGGCCCGCAACGCCGTACATATTTTGGCGTTGCGGGCCGTTGAAATGTGCAGCGAGAGGCCCGCTGCCGGGCCGCTCATCGCGTTTTCCCGAATTAGAGGGCGGCCTTCAGGGCCTCGACCAGATCGGTGCGTTCCCATGAGAAGCCGCCGTCGGCTTCCGGGTCGCGGCCGAAGTGGCCGTAAGCGGCGGTGCGCTCATAGATCGGCTTGTTGAGGCCAAGGTGGGTGCGGATGCCCTTTGGCGTCAGCTTCATCAGCGTCGGCAGCACCTGCTCAAGCCTGTCCTCGCTCACCTGACCGGTGCCGTGCAGGTTCACATAGAACGACAAAGGCTCGGCCACGCCGATCGCATAGGAGATCTGCACCGTGCATTGGCGGGCAAGACCGGCGGCCACCACGTTCTTGGCGAGGTAGCGGCAGGCATAGGCCGCCGAGCGGTCCACCTTGGTCGGGTCCTTGCCGGAGAAGGCGCCGCCGCCGTGGGGCGCTGCGCCGCCGTAGGTGTCCACGATGATCTTGCGGCCGGTCAGGCCCGCATCGCCGTCCGGACCGCCGATCTCGAACAGGCCGGTCGGGTTGACATAGATGCCGTTCTCTTCCGGCAGCCAGCCTTCGGGCAGCACTTGGGCGGCAATGCCCTTCACGTAATCGCGCAGCTTTGCCTGATCGTATCCGGGGGCGTGCTGGGTTGAGACCACCAGCTTGGTGGCGCGCACCGGGCGGCCATTCTCGTAGGCGAGGGATATCTGGCTCTTGGCATCCGGCTCAAGGAAGGCCGCGCGGCCCGAGTGGCGTTCCTCGGCCAGCTTTTCCAGAATGCGGTGCGAATAGAACAGGGTGGCGGGCATGAACGCCGGGGTCTCGTCGCAGGCATAGCCGAACATGATGCCCTGATCGCCCGCGCCTTCATCCTTGCCGTTGCCGGCGTCTTCGTCCACGCCCTGTGCAATGTGAGCGGACTGCTCGTGCAGGTGGCAGGCGAATTCGGCGTTCTCCCAGTGGAAGCCGTCTTGCGCGTAGCCGATGCGGCGCACCACGTTGCGTGCGACCTGCTCGATTTCCTCGTGCGCAACCTCAACAGCCGAACGGACTTCGCCTGCCAGAATGATGCGGTTCGTCGTCACCAGCGTTTCGCAGGCAACGCGGGCGACCGGGTCCTTCGACAGGTACAGATCAACGATGGCGTCGGAAATCTGGTCGGCAACCTTATCCGGGTGCCCTTCCGAAACGGACTCGCTGGTGAAGACGTAGTTGGTGCGGCCCACGTTCAGTTCCTTGGCTGGAATATACTGTATCGCTGGCTCGGGTCATATCACAGGGGGTGCAAACAGCAAAGACACATAAACTTATGTTTATGTCTTTAAATTCTTTCGCGAGGCTGGCTGGCAATGGCTGGGCGTTGCATTGCCAAGTGTATGATCCATAAAGAAAAAGATCCGCAACCGGGGGTGGCGGATCTTTGGCGGTAAACTGGCCGGGGTGGCGTTATGCGGCGGCTGAGCGCGGTTCAGGCTTGTCGAGCACCGTAACAGGGGCGGGGGTGATGGCCTTCAGCAGATCAAGGAACCGGCGGCGCACCTGCTGGTCGGGCAGGCTGTAATAGAAGCGCAGAAGCTCGTGCGTTTCTCTGGATGCCAGCAGTTCGGTCTCGAACGGTGCGGCGGCGACTTCGGGCAGCACCGGGGCCTTGCCGCCATTCAGGTCTTCAACGCCTTCGTAGAAATAGGTGACCGGCACATCCAGAATGCGCGCCAGCTCGAACAGGCGGCTTGCGCTGATGCGGTTGCTGCCGCGCTCGTACTTCTGCACCTGCTGGAAGGTCAGGCCAATGGCCTCACCCAGTTTCTCCTGCGTGATGCCCAGCAGGCGGCGTCTTACGCGAACGCGTGCGCCGACATGAATATCGATCGGATGAGGGGTCTCGGACATACTCAACTCAAGGCTACAGTTACATTTTCCGGCACGCGCCACGGCACAACGGGTTGCGAACAGCGCTCGGGGAGCCGGAAACCGAAATCATTTCCGGCTCTTTCAGCGCTGCGTGCGTCTAGGAAGAGCGCCGGAAGACCGCAAGGCCGAGGCTGAGCAGGAACAGTCCAAAAATCACGGGTACATCGCCCAACCGAGCATAAAGCGTGGCGGGTTGAGGCGCTGGCAGGGCGCCGGTGAGCACGCCGCTTTTGCCAAGGCCAAGGCTTGCGGTCAGCCTGCCCTGGGAATCGATGATGGCAGAGACGCCCGTTGGCGTTGCCCTGACGACCGGCAGGCCTTCCTCGATGGCTCGCATCCGCGAGATGGCGAGGTGCTGGTGCGGGCCGGACGAGTGACCGAACCAGGCATCGTTGGAGATGTTCACCAGCCAGGCCGGGCGCTGGGTGCGTTGCACCACGTTGCCGGGGAAGATGACTTCATAGCAGATCAGCGGGCCGAAATCGGGGATGCCGGGGACCTGAAGCGTGCGCACGCCGGGGCCGGGCAGGAAGTCGATGTCGCCGGGAGCGAGACGATCCAGCCCGAGAGGGGCCAGCAGGTGGCGCAGCGGCATGTACTCGCCGAAGGGCACCAGATGAGACTTGTCGTAATAGGCCTGAATTTCCCCGTCGGGAGAGAGCACGAACAGGCTGTTGCGCATGGCGACGGGCAGTCCGTCGGGCTCGTATTCCACGCGAATGCCGCCGGTGATGAGCGCGCCCGGCGAGACGATATGCCGTCCCATCAGATAGCGGGTGCTGGGCTCATGCTCGATGAAGTTCTGAATGGCCGTCTCCGGCCAGATGACGATGCC
>JAEZBH010000552.1 GCA_023427285.1 Pseudomonadota bacterium | reverse complement strand
CGGCCTTCTTCTTGTCGGCCTTTTCCATCGCCTTCATCTGCGGGAAGGACTTGCAGCCCTCCAGCATGATGAGTTCGTTGAGGCTGTCGCGGGTGCCGGAGGTCGGCGGCGGGCCGATCAGCTCGATTTTGTTGGCCGGAAGCTTGGCGTTCACGTCCTTCCAGGTGCGGGCGGTGTTCTTCTTGCCCAGCGGCTGACCGGCAATCGCCTTGTAGATGTCGGCGCGGGTCAGCTCCATGGCCGGGCCGTTCTTGGCCTGCGCCAGAACCAGGCCGTCAAGGCCCACCTGAATCTCAACGATCTTGGTCACGCCGTTCTTCGCGCACTGCTGCACTTCAGCCGCCTTGATGCGGCGCGAGGCGTTGACGATGTCGGGCGTGTTCGGGCCGATGCCGGAGCAGAACAGCTTGATGCCGCCGCCGGTGCCGGTCGATTCCACGATCGGAGCCTTGAACTTGGGGTTGGAGCGGGCAAACTGCTCGGCAACGGCCGTGGTGAACGGATAAACCGTCGAGGAACCGACCACGCGGATCTGGTTGCGCGCTTCGGCCGAACCGGCATAGGCCGCCGTGAACGTCGCAGTCGCTGCTGCAATCATCAGGCTCTGTTTAAGCACTTCGGATCTCCATGACTTGGCCGGGTGTGCCCCCGCACCATGACTTTCGTGACCGCACCCAACCCCGTGGCTTGTGATCGCTCACATGTCCTGCCTGTTTCGGGTCCGGCGCCGTCTTTCGACGAGAACCCCTGTATGGCCTTTGTGTTGCAGTCCTGTGACAAGAGTTTGTTACAGTTTTATGACAGCCTTTGTCACAAAGGCTTAGGCCGGGCTGAAGGGCGCGGAAATCCGGGGCTTCAGGCGGAAATCGCCCCCTCTTCGGCCGGGAAAACCGGCAGGGTGAAGGCAACCGTGGTGCCTTGGCCGAGACGACTGTCGATGGTCAGCTCGCCCCGGTGCTTCTCAACGATATGCTTGACGATGGCCAGCCCAAGGCCCGTTCCGCCCATCTTGCGGGAGCGGGCGCTGTCCACCCGGTAGAATCGCTCGGTCAGGCGCGGCAGGTTTTCAGGGGTAATGCCGTCGCCCTCGTCCGTGACCGAGATGCGCACATGCACCGGATCGCTCGGGAACGTGCCGGGCTGGAGGGCCGCTTCCACCACAATGGCGGTGCCGGTGCGGCCATATTTGATGGAATTGGAGATCAGGT
Organism: Pseudomonadota bacterium; assembly: GCA_023427285.1. Lineage (GTDB taxonomy): Bacteria > Pseudomonadota > Alphaproteobacteria > Sphingomonadales > Sphingomonadaceae > Pedomonas. The sequence continues at coordinate 2,035 of JAEZBH010000552.1, read as the reverse complement.
TGTGCAGCACCTGCAACACCTGATCGCGGTCTGCGATCACGCGGGGCAGGGATTCCGGCACGCGCACGGTGACAGACCGGTTGTCCGCCTCAAGGCTCATGGCGTGGCTCTGGCCGATTTGCGTCAGCAGCGGGCGCACGTCCAGCGGCGTGGACGGGCGAACGTGCTTGTCCATCTCGATGCGGGAGAGGGAGAGCAGGTCGTCGATCAGGCGGGCCATACGGCCTGATTCTTCCGACATGATGTTGAGGAAGCGGGTGCGGGCGGCCTCGTCCTTGGCGGCGGGGCCTTGCAGCGTCTCGATGAAGCCGATCAGGGTTGCCAGCGGTGTGCGCAGCTCGTGGCTGACGTTGGCGATGAAATCCACGCGCATCCGGTCGGTGAGGCGGGCCTTGGTGATGTCGCGCATCCACACAAGGATCAGGCCTTCCTGCCCCTCCAGCGGACGCGCCCCCAGAATGTAATAGGATTCAACCGGCGTCAGGAACTGGACCTCGCGCTCGGTCGGGCGGCTGTTTTCCACCACGCTGCGGATTGCCTCGACCGCGCCCGGCTGGCGCAGGAACATGGGCAGCGCCTCGCCCTCGAACACGCCGCCGAGCAGTTTGCGGGCCTTCTCGTTGACCCGGTGAACGGTCAGGTCGCGCTCGATGACGAGCAGGGGCTCGTCCAGCGCCTCGATGATCTGGCGGACGGTATCATGCCCCAGCTTGTCGTGCAGGTCGTCGTTAAGGGTGCGCATACGCCCGAGCGCGGCCTCACGGTCGCGCGCCTCGCTGTCGTAGGCAACGGCGATCACCACCATCGCAATCAGAGTGGAGCAGAGGGAGGCGGCGATCATATCTTCGGTCAGGAGCTTGATCGTCACGAATGCCGCCAAAGCGGCAACGCCCGCAGCGAGAAGACGTTGAAGCAGACGCTTGGTAATTGGATCCATGATTCTCTCGCTCAAACCCGCTCAACTCAATATTGTCGGCATTCTTTACATTTTTGCGGCATGTCTTGCATCGCTTTAAAAAATGACGCCAAGATTCAGTTGGTTGTGGAGATGGTATGAATTTTGCTCCGCCTGCGCAGAAAGCCATTGGGTTAAATTCTTGATCCTGCGAGAGATGGACCTAATGTGTTGGATACTGTCACGATCCGCTTAGTGCAGATGCACGGATACCTGCCGGAATGAGGGTTTAGGATGAACGATCGGAAGACGAAGGCTGACGTGGCGTCGCGCCGCCATCTCCTGAAGCTGGGGGCAATGGCTGCGCCTGCGGTGATTACTCTTGCTCCGGCCAGCGCACGGGCAGCAGCCTCCGTTCTGAATTGCCGGGTACCGTTTCCTGAGAACGTCGATGACAAAGGCGATCCCTGCTCCAAGCCGTCCAAGAAGTCAGGACTGGGCTATGGCAATGCCAGTGAAACAGGCAATTCCAATGCTGCCGACTTTGCAGTTCAGGGCGGCGGCGGCGGCGGCGGTGGTCGCGGCGGCAGTGGCGGCGGCGGTGGCGGGCGCAAAGATGACCCGAACATTTGCTATGAAGGCCCCGGACCGCAGTTGAATGCTGAAGAGATCAACAACCTTCAGTCCGTGGCCGCGGCGCACAGTTCGGGGAATGATGCCTACGAGCGTTACCAGGCCTATTCGAAGTATCTGAAAAAGGTGCGAGAGAAGAACCTGCCGGGCGCATCGTGCCTGATGAGCATTGATATGACCGCCCGCTAACCAGTCGGGGTGTTCCAGCGCTTTTCCCAGCGCACTGGAATGCCCCGTTTTTCCCTGTGTGACGTTGGTGATGATCCGGCTCTGAATGTCCTTTGCGTTCCAATCCTTCCTGAGCCGGGACTGCGTGGTGCGCCGGGTGGATGACCTGTTTCTGGTGTTCTTCCGCCCCTCCGGCCAGACGCATATGCTGCCCGTCACCTCCATGGCGCTGCTGGACGTTCTGGACGAAACCCCTCTCGCCATTGCCGACATTCCCGCAGCTCTTGCCGCTCGCTACGAAACGGACCCGGAAGAGGGGGCGGAAGCCGTTCTTGAGCG
>JAEZBH010000480.1 GCA_023427285.1 Pseudomonadota bacterium | reverse complement strand
CCCTTACGTTTCAAAGGGCCGCGTCCTGGCATAGAAGGGCGCGGCCCTTTTCTTTGATGGGATTGAGAGGACCGCACCTGAAACGCGGCCCTATCAAACGAATGGGGGATCGAAAGGGGGGTACAGACCCCCTTTCATCTTTCCCATTATCCCTCTCTCCCAAACACGCCGCGCAGCGATCCGCCCTCCCCCGCGTTTGAAGGACTGGCTCATTCAGCAGTTGGGAGGCTGCCTCATGAAGACGCTTTACGAAGCCAAGGCCACGGCAACCGGCGGGCGCGAAGGACACACCGCCACTGATGACGGCAAGGTGGATTTCAACCTGTCCATCCCTGAAGGGCTGGGCGGCAAGGGCGGCAGCGGCCCCAATCCGGAACAATTGTTCGCAGCCGGGTATGCGGCCTGCTTTCTCAGCGCCATCAAGGCCGTCGCGCCGAAACTGAACATAACGGTTCCCGACGATGCCAAGGTCACCTGCGTTGTCGGCATCGGCCGCCGCAACGACGGCGTCGGCTTCGGCCTCTCCGTTCGCCTCACCGTGGAGTTGCCCGGCATCGACCGCGCTCAGGCCGAGGAACTGGTGCGGCAGGCCCATGAGGTTTGCCCCTATTCCCACGCCATCCGCAACAATGTGGAGGTCGATCTGGGCGTGGTTTGACTCAATCCGGGGAACCATTGCACACTCCATCGGCTCATGTACGCCGTGCCGTTGCCCGCAAAACCGGGGGGCGCACGCACCTTGAAACGGGTGATTTCACCAGGGGGAGAAAGTCATGGCGCAGTCATCCAAGATCAACCGGCGTATCGTTCTCGCCTCGCGCCCGAACGGCGCACCGACAGATGAGAACTTCCGGCTTGAGGAAGTGCCTGTGCCCGAGCCCGAGGAAGGGCAGATTCTGCTGCGGACCCTCTATCTGTCGCTTGATCCCTATATGCGCGGGCGAATGAGCGATGCCCCCTCCTACGCTGATCCGGTTTCGGTGGGTGACGTCATGGTGGGCGGCACGGTCAGCCGGGTGGAGAAATCCCGCCATACCGGCTTTACGGAAGGAGAGCTGGTGCTCGCCTACTCCGGGTGGCAGGACTATGGGATCTCCGACGGCAAGGAGCTGATCAAGCTCGACCCGACGATGGAGCAGCCCGCCTATGCGCTGGGCGTGATGGGCATGCCGGGCATGACCGCCTATTTCGGCTTGCTCGACATCGGCCAGCCGCAGCCGGGGGAGACGGTTGCGGTTGCCGCCGCCACCGGCGCTGTCGGCTCCGTGGTTGGGCAAATCGCCAAGCTGAAAGGGTGCCGTGTCGTTGGCATCGCAGGCGGGCCGGAGAAGTGCCGCTATGCCGTGGACGAACTCGGGTTTGATGCCTGCATCGACCACCGCGACGAGGATTTCCCGCACAAGCTGGCCGAGGCCTGCCCGGATGGCATCGATGTTTATTTCGAGAACGTAGGGGGCAAGGTGTTCGAGACGGTGCTGCCGCGCCTGAACCCCCGCGCCCGCATTCCGGTGTGCGGCCTCATTGCCCAGTACAACATGACCCAGTTGCCGCCGGGGCCGGATCGCCTGCCCCAACTGCTCACCACCATCCTGATCCGCCGCCTGAAAATTCAGGGCTTCATCATCAACCTCGATTACGGCCACCGCGCGCCCCAGTTCCTGGCGGACATGACGCTCTGGCTGCACGAGGGGCGCATCCGCCACCGGCTCGACATCGTGGATGGGCTGGAGAACGCCACCACAGCCTTTCGCGGGCTGCTGGAGGGGAAGAACTTTGGCAAGCTGATGGTGAAGGTTGCGGACACGGAATAGGTTAAATATATTAGGTCAACTTTCGAGCAAAACGCATGTTTTGCACTCAAGAAAGCGCGGCCAACAAAGGATTTGAGAAGCGGGCGACCTGCGGCACGCAGGTTGAAAACCGTTCTATTCGCAAACGTTTAAGTTTCATAACGGGCGTCAGGGGAACTGATTTATGTCGCTTGCCAAGCGCGCACGCAGTGCGGTTGCGGTCCTTCTGTTGTGCGCGGCGGCCAGTCCTGCCTTGGCTGCCGGTTGCCGCCACCAGACCCTGATGCCCGCCTTCGAGGCTTTTCTGGCACAGCACCAGACTGCAACGCCCGAGGCAAAGGGCGAGGCATTTGCGCGCGACTTTGCAACCCAATTCCCTGAATTCTACGGCGCACCCCTGTTCGGCAAGCCCGACACGCTCGGCGGCAAGGCCAGGCACTTCCTCGACCCTTCGACCAAGGTGCAGTTCGGCGGCTTTCCGGCCTTCGACATGGCGACCATGATCGAGAGAGGGCGCACGGTCGATGAGACATTCGCCAGCGCGCAGGCCAGCTTCCTCAAGGAATTTCCTGACTTCCGCTGCAACACCCACGTCGCCTACGGCCCGTCCCTGTTCCATTTTGACGGCCACGTTTACGACAGCCCGCAAGGCGAGGCCCGCCTGCTGTTCGGCACTGACCTCATTTCCATGATCCATACCGGAAAGAGCATCCCGGCCTTCTTCCAGCATGAGCTGTTCCACATTCACCACAGCGAGGTGCTGGGCGATGCCGAACCAGCGGGAAATGAACCGCCTGTATGGTGGGCGTTGTGGAAAGAAGGGCTGGCCACTTATGTCAGCCAGCGCATGAACCCCGACCTGTCGCTTCAGGAGGTTCTGTGGTTCCCGGCAGACCTGGAGGAAAAGGCCGCGTCGCGGCGCGCAGAGATCGCCACCCTTATGCTCGCAGACATGGATGGCACGAAAGATCGTTACGCAGCCTATTTTCTGGCCGGCTCCGCCCCGGACGGGCTCCCCCCCCGCACCGGCTATTACATGGGCTACCTGTTGGCGAAGGAACTGGGAGACGGCCGCCCCCTTGCCGAACTTGCGCGCCTGACGCCAGACGAGGTTCGTCCCGCCGTCGAAAAGTTCCTCAAGCGGCAAGCCGAACCGCAAGCCCCTAAGGCCTAGAGCGACTTTCGAGCAAAACGCATGTTTTGCGGTTAAGAAAGCGCGACCAACAAAAGATTTAGAGCAGGCGACCTGCTGCTAGCTGGTCGCCAACCGCTCTAATTCAGGCGCACACGGTAAAGCGTGACGCCGTCCGGCTGTTCCGTCGCGCCCTCCAGCGTCCAGCCCTTCTGGGCGCAGAAGGCGGGAACGTCTGTGCGGGCGGCGGGATCTGTCGACAGCAACTCAATGACGCTGCCCGGCGCCAGCGCTTCGGCCTCACGGCGCAGGCGCAGCACCGGCAGCGGGCAACGCAGCCCCCGAGCATCAACGCGGCGCGTGTCATTCATGGTGCGGCACCCGAATTCCATAGGTTCAACAGCCTCGCTGTAGCATGAAACCCGTCGCCGGAAACGGCGGAATTCCGGCCGCTAAGCCAGCCTGTGCAAAGTCATCCGTCGCCGGTCGCGCATATGCGCGTCCCTGCCCCGATCACCGGCGTTTGCCTGCCCAAACATGCCGCCTGAAACGTTTAGAAAGCAACGCTCCTGATGGGCGGAAAATTCTGAAAATATGCAAACCTATAATGAGTTGAAACTATAGCCTGCTGGCTCAACCATCGCTATGGTAAGAAGATTGCTGCATTTCTTACAGCTGCCTCTTCATGTGTAGGAGTTCGTTCATGAAACGTGTTATCGTGCAGATTGATGGTGGCCATCTTCGCGCGCAGGCTCGCCGCGATGGTGTGGATTATACTGTCGATTTCATTGAAGACTTTGCCCACGCCTTGCTCGAGAAGCAGGAAGAGCTGGTTCGCGTCTTCTATTACGACTGCCGCCCCTATCAGGGCGAAACCCAGCTTCCGGTTTCGGGCGAGCCGTATCACTTCAAGTCCGGCGGCGGCTGGCTCGACGAACTGGCTGGCCGCGATTACCTGTGCGTGCGCACCGGTATGCTGAAATTCCGGGGCTGGAAGCCGAAGTCGTTGCCCATGCCGACCGGCAACCTGACCGACCACCATTTCCGCCCCGACTTCGAGCAAAAAGGCATCGACCTGCGGCTCGGGCTGGATCTGGCAAGCGTGATCGAGAAGCGCGCCGCCGACCGCGTGATTCTAGTTGCCGCCGATACGGACCTGATCCCGGCCATGTCGCTGGCGCGCACCTCTCCGGTGCAGCTGATCGGCGTCGATTTCCCCAACTCGCCGCTGCATGGCGAAATTCTCTCCCACTTCGATGTCATGCGCGAAGTGGAATGGCCGAAGCCGGAACCGCGGGATTAAAAGTTTAGGGAGAAATGCAGGGGGATCTTGGACCCCCTGCACCCCCTGTTCGTTTCAAAGGGCCGCGTCCTTGCATAGAAG
>JAEZBH010000471.1 GCA_023427285.1 Pseudomonadota bacterium | reverse complement strand
CTTCTATGCCATCCTCCCCGAGACCAACCATCCGCTGGTGGAGCCCATGTCCCACTCGCTGCGGCAGAGCTACGAGATCATGAATCAGTCGACGATCCAGAAGAGCGGTGAGCACCAGTTGAGCGTTTTGGTGGGCAGCGAAGGCAGTACCATCGAATCAAACGAGCAGCGCTTTTCGCTTGAGGTACTGCCGCCCAATCCCATCTTCCTTTCGCCGCCCGCCTCGATCGAGCGCACGTGGCGCACACCCACCGCTGGCTCCGAAGAGCCGGCCCTGACGCCCGAGACGGTTGACCTGCAAATTGTGCTGGAGTTCCCTGACCGGCATACGCGCGACGTGAAAGCCAGCCGGTTATATGTGGATGACCAGGTGGTTGACGAAAATACCAGCGAGCCGTTTGACCGGTTCCGCTGGAACGTGAGCGAGCTGACCACAACAGGGCGCCACCTGCTTCGCGTGGAAGTGATCGACTCGCTGGGGCTGACCGGCTCGAGCATCGCGGTGCCGGTGGATGTGGTGGTGGATGCCCCTGCGAGTGCGAGCCTGGCAAATGGCATCTCCACCCGTGGGGTGGTCACCATCGCCGCGATTGCAATTTCGGGTATCGCCCTGGCCGTGGTTCTGACGGTGACGGGCAGCCAGCGCTGGCGCCGCAAAGATGGATCCGCCAACAAAAAGCGCATGAAAGACCCGGTGACCCAGCCGGTGAAGATTTATCAGGAACCGGTCAGCCGCCCGCGCAAGACGGGCCCTGCCAACGGCAAGCCGGCGAAGACGCCAACAAACGGTAAGACCCAGCCGCCCGCGAATGGAAAACCGGCCCAGGCGCGCGCATCCGCGGCCTGGCCCATGCCCGGCTGGCCTCGGCAGCAGAGCCAGAGCACGGCTCCGGCGCGATTGATTGCGCTGGATGAAAACGAGCAGCCGGTCACGGGTGGAGCAGTTCCGCTCTCGCGGCAGGAAATTACCTTTGGCAGCGACCCGCGCCGGGCAACCCAGGTGATCGAATCGCCAACCATCGACGCGCTGCACGCGCGCCTGTTCCGCTCGCCCGATGGCGCGGACTTCTTCCTGGCCGATAATGGCTCGGTTGCCGGAACATGGGTGAACTACACGCCGATCGATGGCACTGGCGTTCGGCTGGAGCATGGTGATTTGATCCACATTGGGCGCAGCATGTTCCGTTTTGAGCTGACCGATGCTTCGCGATGCCTGCCGCAAGTTGTAAAAGTAACCCGCGTGGAAATGGAACAATGAAGCGCGTAGAAAAGACCCACCTGCCGGTCGCTGCATTAACCCACCCTGGCATGAAGGGGAAAAATAACGAAGATCGCTTCGGCGTGACCGCGTTTCGTACGGTAGGCAAGCCGAGCGTTTCTGTGCTGCTGGCAGTGCTTTCGGATGGCATTGGCGGCAACCGCGCAGGAGAAGTGGCCTCGGAGATGGCGGTCAATTTGATCAGCCAGTATGCGGCAGACAGCGAAGGCGAGGATCCGATCGCAGTCCTGGGCGAAGCGATCCGTTATGCCAGTGCCCAGATTCACCAGCAGGCGCAGCAGAATATCGAGCAGCACGGCATGGGCGCAACCTGCGCCTGCGCATGGATTGCGGGTGACCGGCTGTACACCGCTACGGTTGGCGATTCTCGCATCTACCTGATGCGCGGCGACACCATCCGCCAGTTGAGCATCGACCATACCTGGATCCAAGAAGCGCTGGAGCGTGGTTTGCTCCAACCCGATCAGGTGGAAGGCCATCCGAATGCCCACGTGATCCGCCGCTACCTGGGTTCGCCTACCCCGCCAGAGGTGGACTTCCGCGTGCGGGTCGACGGCGATGTGCAGTCGGCCAGTGATACAGGGCAGGGCATGGCAATGCTCCCTGGCGACCGCCTGCTGCTGTGCAGTGATGGTTTGACGGACCTCGTTAATGACGAGGAAATCCTCGATATCTTCCGCCGTGAAACGCTGGATGCCGCAGGTCACCGGCTGATTGAGATGGCCAACGAACGCGGCGGGCACGATAACATTACCCTGGTGGCGGTACAGATCCCGGGGATGGCAACCATGCCGGTAACCGTGCGGCGTCCGGCGCGCGCCCGTTCGCTTTCGCGCATGCTGATCGGCGGGTGCCTGGGTGTGGTGCTGCTGGCGGCGATTGTTGGCGGGCTGGCGGGTGGTTACATGCTCTACTTCAACCGCGATAACTCAACCCCTACACCGACGGTCACCATGCGCGCTGCGCCGACCCGCGCCCGCACGTCAACGCGAGGCCCGTTGATCACCCGCACCGCTACGCGCACTGGTACACCCGCCACCCCAACCGGTCCATCCCCCACGCCGCTGCCGCCAGGCGCGTTCCCCTCGGTGACCCCCATCCGGGTTGGTTCGCAGACGCCGCCCCTGCCAGTGGTTACCGTAGCGCCTTAGCAAAAAAAACGCACCGCCTGTGCGCAGCTGAGGAGCATTACGCAAAAGCGGTGCGGAATTTTTACGAAGAACCAGCGCGCTACTGGTGCTGGTTGAAAATATTCAGCACAATATCCGCGTAGCGATAGCCCATATTCATTGGGCCATACGCTTTGAGTGCGTCGCGCACATTGCCGTGGCGCTGGATGAGGCCAGCGAGCATGCGCGAGCCATATTCGATATTGAACTGCGGGTCGAAGAGCTGGTCTGAGGAAGGCCGGTCTGCGAAGCAGGGGCCGTTGATGCACATAAAGCTAGAGGCTAAACCGTCGCGCGGCATTACCTGCAGTAGCCCAACCGCGCCGCTCTTCGAATAGGCATCCGGGTTGCCGGCGCTTTCCTGCACCATCACCGC
>JAEZBH010000455.1 GCA_023427285.1 Pseudomonadota bacterium | reverse complement strand
GATCGGCATCGTCGTCGACGATGCCATCGTGGTCTTGGAGAACGTCGAGCGCATCATGTCGACCGAGGGCAAGGGCCCGCGCGAGGCCGCCATCCAGGCCATGCAGGAGGTGACCGGCCCGGTCATCGCCATCGTCCTGGTGCTGTGCGCCGTGTTCATCCCGGTATCGTTCCTGGGTGGCCTGGCGGGCGAGCTCTACCGGCAGTTCGCCGTCACCATCGCCGTGTCGGTGGTGATCTCGGGCATCGTGGCGCTGACGCTGACGCCGGCGCTGGCGGCGCTTCTGCTGAAGCCCGCGCACGGCCCGCCGTGGCGGCCGTTCGCCTGGTTCAATCGTTCGTTCGCCTGGCTGACGGCGCGCTACACCGACGGCGTGGGCTTCCTGCTGCGCCGGACGGTGCTGGGATGCCTGGGTTTCGTCCTCGTGCTGGGCGCGGTGTTTGCCCTGTTCCAGCGCGTCCCGGGCAGCCTGGTGCCGGCCGAAGACCAGGGCTACGTGTTCATGGTGACGGTGCTGCCGCCCGCCGCCGCGATCTCCCGCACGCGCGAGGTCACCAAGGAGGCGACGGCAGCACTGATGAAGAACCCGGCGGTGGCCCATGTCGTCACCTTCTCCGGCTTCGACCTCCTGTCGCGCGCGCTCAAGACCAACTCCGGCATTTCCTTCGTCACTCTCAAGGACTGGTCGGAACGCAAGGATCCCAAGGAGGATGCGCGCAACGTCGCGCCGGGGCTCGCGGCCATCAATGCCGACTTCAAGGACGGCGTCGTCATCGGCTTCAACCCGCCGCCGATCATCGGCATCAGCGTCACCGGCGGGTTCGAGTTCTTCCTCCAGGATCGGTCCGGCGGCCCGCTGAGCGCGCTTGCCGAGGCGGCCAACAAGGTGGTGGCCGCTGCCAACCAGCGGCCCGAGCTGCGCGGCGTGCAGACGACCTTCTCGGCATCGGTGCCGCAGTACCGCACCGACGTCGACCGCGACAAGGCGCGCGCACTCGGCATCCCGATCAACGTCGTCTTCGAGACCATGCAGAGCTCGTTCGGCAGCCTCTACGTCAACGACTTCTCGCTGTACGGCCGCACCTATCGGGTCAGCCTGTCGTCCGAGTCCGACTTCCGCGAATCGCCGGACGACCTGCGCCACGTCTTCGTGCGCTCGGACACCGGCGCCATGGTGCCGCTGAACGAGCTGGTGACCTTCACCCGCATCCTGGGGCCCGACACGGTCGATCGCTTCAACATCTTCCCGGCCGCCAAGATCCTGGGCGGACCGGCGCCGGGCTATTCGTCGGGCCAGGCGATCGCCGCCATGCAGGACGTCGTTGCCAAGACCCTGTCGAGCGATTTCACCATCGGCTGGATCGGCTCGGCCTACCAGGAGCTGGCGACCCGCGGATCGGGCCAGCTTGGCTTCGTCTTCGGCCTGATCATGGTGTTCCTGATCCTGGCCGCGCAGTACGAGCGCTGGTCGCTTCCGCTCGCCGTGCTGACCGCGGTGCCCTTCGCCGTGCTGGGCGCGCTTCTCGCGATCTGGCTGCGCGGCCTGGACAACGACGTCTACTTCCAGATCGGCCTGGTGACGCTGATCGGTCTCGCCGCCAAGAACGCCATCCTGATCGTCGAGTTCGCCTCGCAGCGCCACCAGCAGGGGCACTCGGTCTACGACGCCGCCCTCGAAGCGGCCCGGCTGCGCTTCCGGCCGATCATCATGACCTCTCTCGCCTTCATCCTGGGTGTGCTGCCGCTCGCCATCAGCACCGGCGCGGGCTCGGCCAGCCGCCATTCGATCGGCACTGGCGTGATCGGCGGCTTGCTCGCGGCGACCTTCGTCGCCATCCTGTTCGTGCCGCTGTTCTTCCGGCTGCTGACGCCGCGACGCACGGCGCGCCGCACGGAGGCAAAAGAGAAGGCTGCCAATCCGGCGGAGTGATCGTGGCGCCGTCAGCGCCCGCGGAACGCCCGGTCGAACTGCTCGAGCAGCGGCTTCGTCAGGTAGGACATCACCGTGCGCGGCGCGGTCTTGATGAAGACCTCGACCGGCATGCCGGCCATCGGCTGCAGGCCCTCGAGACGCGCCATCTCCTTGTCCGAGATGCGGATGCGCACGGCGTAGAAGGCCTCGTTGCGCTTGTCGTCCTGGGTGATGTCGGCGCCGATGCCGATCACCTCGCCGTTCAGCTCGGGCGTGGTGCGCCGGTTGAAGGCGGCGAACTGCACGACCGCCTGCTGGCCGACGTGGATCTGGTCGATGTCCTGCGGCGCCACCTTGGCTTCGATGATCAGCTCGTCGGCGTCGGGCACGACCAGCATCAGCACCTCGCCGGCCTGGATCACGCCGCCGATCGTGTGGACGGCCTGCTGGAAGACCTTGCCGTCCTGCGGCGCCACCAGGTCGATGCGCTTGAGCTGGTCCTCGGCCGCCACCCGCCGTTCGGTGAGCTCGGCGCGCTTGGCGCGGATCTCGGCCAGCTCCTTGCCGACCTCCGTGCGCAGGTCCTCGTCGATCTGAAGGATCTTGAGCTGGATCTCGGAGATGCGTCCCTTGGCCTGGGCGATCGAGGCCGTCAGCGCGCCGCGCTCGCCGTGCAGGCGGGCCGAATCACGCTCCAGCGTCGTCACGCGGTTGAACGGCACGAGCTTGTCCTTCCACAGGCCGCGGATGCCGGTCAGCTCCTGCTGGTTCCACTCGATCTCCTTGGACTTGGCCGCGACCTGCTCCTCGTTGCCCGCGATCTGCTGCTTGAGCTGGTCGATCTGCTCGAGGAACTGCGCCTTCTGGCCCTCGCGCGCCGAGCGCCTCAGCTCGAACAGCCGTTGCTCGCTCTGCATCGCCTGCGAGACATCGGGCTCGTTCGCGCGAGCGACCAGCTCGGCTGGGAAAGCGGCCTTGTCGGCACCGTCGCGCTCGGCCATGAGGCGGGCTTGGCGGGCATCCATCTCGTCGAGCGCCTTGGTGACGATGGCAAGGCTGGTGCGCGCCTGGGTCTCGTCGAGCCGCACCACGATGTCGCCCTTCTTGACGCGATCGCCGTCCTTGACCTTGAGGTCGCCGACCACGCCGCCCGTCGGGTGCTGCACCTTCTTGACGTTGCTGTCGACCACCAGCTTGCCCGGCGCAATGACTGCGCCCGAGATCTCGCTGAGCGTGCCCCAGCCGAAGATGATGAACAGCAGGGCAGCCACGGCAGTGACGCCGATCACGAGGTGGCTGCGGAGCGATTTCTGGACGGTCACGGCGCCTTCTCCTGCGGACGGCCGCCGGCGTGCACCGTCATCGGCTGCAGCATGCGGGCGGCCGGCATTGCGGCGGGCTGCTGCGGCTGGAGGACCTGCTCCTTCGGCCCGAAGGCCTGCTGGCGGCCGGCCAGCATGACCAGCACCGTATCGACGCCGGCCAGGGCCGACGGCCTGTGGCAGACCACGACGACAATGCCGCCGCGCGCGCGGACGCCGAGGATGGCCTTGGTCAGAGCCTCGTCGCCCTCGCGGTCGATGGTGGAGTTGGGCTCGTCGAGCACCACCAGGAACGGATCGCCGTAGAGCGCACGTGCGAGCCCGATCCGCTGGCGCTGGCCGGCCGACAGGGCACTGCCGCCATCGCCCACCTGCGTCTCGTAGCCTTGGGGCAGCGCCAGGACCAGCTCATGGACGCTGGCCGCCTTTGCCGCCGCGATCACGGCTTCAGACGAGGCCGCGGGTTCGAAGCGCGCGATGTTCTCGGCGACGGTGCCGGCGAACAATTCCATGTCCTGCGGCAGGTAGCCGATGTGCGGGCCAAGCGCTTCGGGCGTCCACTGGTCGACGGCGGCACCGTCGATGCGGATCTTACCCTGGATGGCAGGCCACACCCCGACGATCGCCCGCACCAGCGACGACTTGCCCGA
>JAEZBH010000435.1 GCA_023427285.1 Pseudomonadota bacterium | reverse complement strand
CTTCTATGCTTGCCCTTGTTTTCAGTGGCCATATTGGAACCGCACTTCTTCTTATGCTGACACCAAGCGGCCTTGGACAAGGACCGGCGGTACGGTCGGACGCTGTTGTCTGGGTGACGCTTATCCCTGACACTGCGACGCTCACAAGCCCAGGTCAGTGGTCGCCAAACACTGTCCACGTTTCGATTGTAAGCGAGGCCCCTTCCGAAACGGAGGCGTTGACGCCTGAGCCTGGTCCTGTTGTGCACGAGCCGCTCTCAACCCAACAACCGGATATTCCGGCCACCTTGGCCGCGAAGGATTCTGATCCATTAGGTGGGGTTGGCTTTGCGATGTCGCCGGGCCCCCTGCCCGGCGCCGTCCTAAACGCAAAAGAGTTCCAGTCTCTGCAGGATCGCTTGCAGCGTTTGGCGGAGCCACTTTCTCTTACCGCTCTAATGCCGGCCACGGTCAGTGTTCAGGCAACCCAGACGGGTGCAATTACACAGGTGCGGCTGGATCAAGGCACAGGTTCGGCCGAACTCGATGCGCTGCTCATTCAGTGTCTTGAAGCCTCTGGCGGTCTTCTCCTGCCCCAGCCTGGAGCCGATCGGGTTCTGCCCGGCTGGTACAGTCTGCCACCCATCGAACTGCGCTCCGGTTCTGGTATTGCTTTGCAACCCTAACGAAGCCCCGCGAACACGCATCTGTCCCTTCACACCGGAGGCATGGTGCGACGGCTATGTGAGAACGCTATAAGGCTTGCGCTGTGCAGCCGCTGCCCGTTTATGGCAGGCGGACGACCGTCGGCCTCTACTCCTCCCCCCACACCTTGGCCGCTAACCGGCTGGCAGCCCCGCTGCGGGCGGCCAGTTTCTTGCCATAGCGCAGCACGGTGCGGGTATCCTTCCAGCCGTAGGCCTGCATGATGGCGGGCAAGTCCTCGCCGCTCGCGAAATTGTCCTGGGCCACGCCAACGCGGGTCGAGTGTCCCTTGATGTTCGGCAGGAGCTTTTCCAGCTGGGCCTCACTGACATCAGGCAAGGCGCCCTGCTCCCAGGCTTGCCGGACGATCCGCCGGTAAATGCCGGGTACGCTGTCGGCCCGGACCGCCTTGCGCTGGAGTTCGCGGGGGCTGCCGTCCGGGTGGAAACGGATCGAGCGGAATACGGGCCCGGTCGTTACCTTTGCCGACGATCGCCAGGCGGCAATCGCCTCCATGGTCTTGCGCGAAAGGTAGGCGTGCCGCCCCTCCCCTTCCTGATCCGTCTTGGACCTGGGAATGAACAGCAACCCCGAGCCATCACGGACGGGTCCTTCAATATGCTCGACCTCGATCGCCACCAGTTCGCTCGCGCGCAACGCCGTGTCATAGGCAACCAGCAGCATAGCGCGATCGCGCAGACCCAGCCAGTCGACCCGGCCGGTCCAGTCCCGGTGCGGCGCGGAAAGCAGGCGGAGAATGCAAACGCCCGAGGGCATGTCATGGACCAGATCCTGCACCTCACCCTTGAACCGCAAGGGATGCGCCTGCTTCTGTGCCGTACCGCGCGCGCGTCGCAGTGCCTTCATCTCCAGTTTGACCAGCTCGGCCTGGGTCGGACTCGGCAAGTCCGCCCAACGGTAGGCGGTTGCAATATTAACGAGATAGCGGGCAAGTGTTGCAACGGCGCGCAAATCCGGGTTTTTCACCCGGCTGCCATCGGGATGGATTTTGACCCGGCCGCTGGCGTCGTGAACCCACGGCTGGCTGCACTGCTGAAGAAACTGGACCACATGCTGGGGCGTAGCCTGCGCCACCTCAATCCCGCAGCGCCAGCACCAGTCGCGCCAGACCGTCAGATCGGCCAGAAATGCGCGCTTGGAATTGGCCGACCAGGCGCGGGCTGCCGCTGCCACCAGTTCGGCATCGATGCGGCCGGGCAGAAGCGTTGCGATGCTCGCCACCACCGGATCACCACCAGCATAGCGAGAGCTATCGGCAGTCCCTCTCCGCTGGGTGGGCAAGACCAGTTCCTGGTTGGTGTGACTGTCCACCTTGAGCACCGGCAGCTGTCCCGTTTGTTTCCGTTCAGAATTTGTCGTGTTTCGTTGGATATGGCCCCCTTGCAGGCTCACTATACAACGGCCTTTGACAGCCCGCCTCAATTATTCGGCGGAGCGAAGCTCTTACACATGCCATGGCTTCCTCCTCTATCCGCCTCAATAGAAACGAGGGGCAACGTGATCGACCCACGCAACTACAGCAAGGAATCGTCAGTCAGCAAACGGCATATCCAAACCCAGGTACATTGTCCGGGTCATAATCCGCTCGCAGGATAACGGCCCTCCTCCGGCCGCCCCGCCAAACAGCCTCCCTGATCCTGTCGAAATGGACCGCAAGCTGCGTCGGAAAGCTTAACACAATAACCTGAGACAACCAAAAAAATGGCGGAATCTCAAGGCTGGCATGGAAGATGCATCGCTTGGCGCCGTTGGCGCAACTGGTGAAAAAAGGATAGCCCATGATTAGAAAATCCATGGTCGTTCTTGGCGTTCTTCTGGCACTCGCGGCTCCGGCGTCAGCAGCGCCGGTGACAGACTACATTGCCTACGATGTCGGGAGCTATTGGCAGAATGCCAATGGCACAGGCTATACTTCAGACTACCGGGGTATCGACACGGGCCTCTATCATGGCACCGAAAGACGCAGCTTTCTGGCCTTTGATATCGGCGGAGCTAAAAAGGCGCAGTCCATCACCTTGGTGTTTGAACCGGGCAACGGGGAATATTACTCGGGCGATCCTTCAGAAACTGTTGGAATTTTTGACTTCACAGGATCAATCGATGATCTGGTGAGTGGCACAAACCCCATGGCAACGTTTAATGACCTGGGCAACGGTACATTATTCGCCAGCAGGGCCTTCTCAACTGTACCAACCTATCCTATGCCGGGTGCCCAGATTGAGCTTTCGGCGGATTTTGTTGCCTTATTCAATTCAGTACGTACAGCGTCCGATCCCCGCTTTGCCGTCGGCCTAACGCTCACATCACTTGATCACACGGGTGATCAGATTGCCTGGATTGCCTCCTATTATCACTTTCCCGCCTATCTGATGGTGACGGAAGCTGTGGACGTACCGGAGCCAGGCGCATTGGCAGTAGCGGCCGTGGGGCTGTTGGGTCTTGGAGCCAGGGCACGACGGCAGCCTGTTGTTTAAGCGAACAGGTAGCAGTGACATTTGCGCAGCGGACAGCAAGGCCCCGGCGGTCAGCCGGGGCCTTATCGCTCGCAATGCACAGGGAGCCGACAGAGATATCCGCGTTCGTCGGAGTGCTTGAGAGCCTTTCCGGCGGCCTACCGAGTCCTGATAATGATCAATTATCAGGACAAGTGATACCAGGCGTTGGAACCCGAGCGTTGCAATCCATCTTCCACATCCGGCCGCCAGGCCCAGGGAAGGATCATTTCAAGTATCGCAAGCGCTGGGTCCGCATACCGTCGCGGTACGAATTCCCATGTGGCGCATCACGGTCCGTTCGCGGCAGCGCAAGTCGCCAATGGCATCGTTGGGTTCGCAGCGTTTACTGAGTGCCGAGGCGAACCGACATAGCTCGCCGTTCGTGGGATCGAAGACGAGGATAAGAGCGCCCCGGCATAAGGGCGAAACACGGCTGAGTTCCAAGGGCAGTCCGGGCCATTGAATTGCCATGGCACATAATAATCGTCGAATTCCGGCCGTTCGCCACACAGCAGCAAGCCCAGCATCAGCAATGGCGTAGATTTTCGGACGCGCCTCTCCGGCGAGGGACAATATTCAGCGCAGATATCGAATGGGCTCTGGGGGCACAAGACGTGTCCGCCCTTGACAATATAGCTTGCCCCAAGTTCCGTCCATCGACTTGCAAAACAAAGGAAAATAACCTCAGAGTGCCCTTGGATTATCTTGGTCGTAGCGCAGGTTTACCGGTAATATGGATATTGAAAAAGAAATTAAGGGATTTCTCCAAAGCTTGGAAAAGGACCCCTGTCCTTCACCAGGGCCCCATGAACCTTACCGGATGGGACATGCAGGAAGGTCCAGGGG
>JAEZBH010000361.1 GCA_023427285.1 Pseudomonadota bacterium | reverse complement strand
GCGTTACCAGCACCGGCCAGGGTTCATTCACCAGGCTCATCGGGTCGAACATCATGCCGACCGAGACGAAGAACAGCACCGCAAACGCATCGCGCAGCGGCAGCGTCTCCTCTGCGGCCCGGTGGCTGAGTTCTGACTCGCTGAGGATCATGCCGGCGAAGAACGCGCCCAGCGCAAGCGACACGCCGAACAGCTTGGCCGAGCCGAAGGCAACGCCAAGAGCGATGGCAAACACCGCAAGACGGAACAACTCACGCGAACCCGTGTGCGCCACATAATGCAGCACCCACGGAATGACCCGGCGTCCGACAATCAGCATGGAGGCGACGAAGGCGGCAACCTTCAGCAGCGTGATACCGATGACGACCCAAATGCTCGCGTCCGAGGGAACGCCCGGCGCGCCGCTATCCGCGCTCATCATCGTCGCAAAAGCAGGCAGCAGCACCAGCGCCAGCACCATCGCCAGGTCTTCAACGATCAGCCAGCCAACGGCAATGCGCCCCTTCTCGGTATCGACCAGCCTGCGCTCCTGAAGCGCCCGCAACAGCACGACCGTACTGGCCGTGGAGAGAGCAAGACCAAAGACGAAACCCGCCTCCGTCGTCCAGCCCAGCGCCCATGCCAATCCCGACCCCATGACGGTGGCGATGGCGATCTGAACGACTGCCCCCGGCACCGCGATTGCCTTGACCGACAACAGATCCTTGAGAGAAAAGTGAAGTCCAACGCCGAACATGAGCAAGATGACGCCCATTTCCGCCAGTTCCGGCGCCAGAGACTGATCTGCGACAAAGCCCGGCGTGTGCGGCCCCACCAGAACGCCCGCAACAAGATACCCCACCAAGGGCGGAATACGAAGGCGGCTGGCAATCGTGCCGAGAATAAAGGCAAGGCCGATACCGCCAACGATAGTCGCGATCAGGGGCGTGTCATGGGGCATGCGTTAGTCTGCACTCCTGAAAAAACGTTACACCTGCATGAGGAACGGCAGGCACTTGGCTATTATGAAAAATGCACGGGCGTCCGCGCAAGTTTTTCCTGAGACAGAATGGCTGCAAGCGTGTGATGGCAGCGATCCATGTCTGATGAGCAACGCAAAAGGTCACGAAAATGATGAGACCTCTAGTTGCCAACCCGTTGATTAAAAGTGCGGATGCACCTTCACAGGCCAAAAACAAAATCAATAGCTTAAATCACATGCTGCCGACGCCAGAACTAATTCATAAAATTGATGCTATAAGCCAATTGATTGGAAACGATTCTAAATGAGATTTGGCGAACGCAATGCCCGCGTCACTTGCACTCTTTCATCATAAACGCACGACATGGCACTGCACCTTGCTGAACAACGTTTACCCGCAACCAGCCCATTGAACCGCAGTGTCCGGCAACCAGACGCATGACTTGAGAACGATGCCTATGGCTGCTACTTGTGCGCTCCGCTAGGCGCTATCAATCGCGTTAGTTTTGTTGAGTTTGCCAACGGGGTTGCACCATGGATGAAGACTTTCGCAAAGCCGCTTTAGAGTACCACCGTTCCCCGCGCCCCGGTAAGCTCTCGGTTGAGCCCACCAAGCGCATGGCAAACCAGCACGATTTGTCTCTGGCCTACTCTCCCGGCGTGGCGGCGGCCTGCGAGGCGATCCAGGCCAACCCCGATGCCGCTCAGGAATACACAGCGCGCGGCAACCTCGTTGCGGTCATCACGAATGGCACCGCCGTTCTCGGCCTTGGCAACATCGGCCCCCTCGCCTCCAAGCCGGTCATGGAAGGCAAGGCCGTTCTGTTCAAGAAGTTCGCTGGCGTCGATGTGTTCGACATCGAGGTCAACTCCAACGATCCGGACCACTTCTGCGAGGTGGTGGCAGCGCTTGAGCCCACGTTCGGCGGCATCAACCTTGAAGACATCAAAGCGCCGGAATGCTTTGAAATCGAGAGAAAACTTCGCAGCCGCATGAGCATCCCCGTGTTCCATGACGACCAGCATGGAACCGCCATCGTCTGCGCGGCGGCCGTGCGCAACGGCCTGCTGCTGCAAGGCAAGCGGATCGAGGATGTGAAGGTTGTCACCTCCGGCGCAGGTGCGGCGGCTCTCGCCTGCGTGGACCTGCTGGTCGAGATGGGCGTGAAGCCCGAGAACGTGACCCTGACCGATATCAACGGCGTGGTTTACGAAGGGCGCGAGGAGAACATGCCCGCCAACATGGCCCGCTATGCCCGCAAAACGGATGCCCGGGCGCTGAGCGAGGTTCTGGTTGGGGCGGATCTGTTCCTCGGCCTGTCGGCACCGCGCGTTCTGAAGCCGGAATGGCTGCCCCTGATGGCAGACAAGCCGCTTATTCTTGCTCTTGCGAACCCGGACCCCGAAATCCTTCCCGATCTGGTCAAGGCTGTCCGCCCGGATGCCATCGTGGCGACGGGCCGTTCGGATTACCCGAACCAGGTCAACAACGTGCTGTGCTTCCCTTACATCTTCCGCGGCGCGCTCGATGTCCATGCCGTCGAGATCAACGATGCCATGAAGATCGCAGCGGTTGAGGCCATTGCCGACCTTGCCCGCGCCGAGGCC
Source organism: Pseudomonadota bacterium (assembly GCA_023427285.1). Lineage (GTDB taxonomy): Bacteria > Pseudomonadota > Alphaproteobacteria > Sphingomonadales > Sphingomonadaceae > Pedomonas. The sequence continues at coordinate 307 of JAEZBH010000361.1, read as the reverse complement.
AGCGAGGTTGTGGCCAGCGCCTACGGCGGCGATGCGCCGCTGTTCGGCCCTGAGTACATTATCCCCAAGCCGTTTGATCCGCGCCTCTTGCTGGAGATTGCCCCCGCCGTTGCCCGCGCCGCCATGGCCTCAGGCGCGGCCCGCACACAGATTGAGGATTTTCAAAGCTATCGCACAGAGTTAGAGCGCTTTGTTTACCGCTCGGGACAACTGATGCGCCCGGTGTTCGAGGCTGCGCGCCGCGCGCCCAAGCGGGTTGCCTATGCCGAGGGCGAGGACGAGCGCGTGCTGCGTGCCGTGCAAACCG
>JAEZBH010000323.1 GCA_023427285.1 Pseudomonadota bacterium | reverse complement strand
GTGCCGAACACCGAGACGGGCCAGGTCAGCTCCGAATCTTCCAAGCGAATGGGCTTACAGCCAGACATGGAAGTGATCGGCAAGAATGGCAAGGTCATTGGTCGGGTGAAAGAAATCCGCGCCAGCGATTTTCTGGTGGACCGTGAGATGGCCCGTGATGTGTACGTGCCGATGGACGCGCTAGAATCGGTCGGCGCCCAGGCCATGCTCAAATACGGCGACGATGAGATCGATAACCAGGATTGGGAAAAACCCGACATCCTGTAGCATTGCTAGAATGCGAAAAACAATGAGGGCGACATCGGTCGCCCTCATTGTTTTGGTGGCAAGAACCATATAGGCGCACTCCTTTTGCGTTATAGGAGATTCCCCAGTTGATCGCCTCTACCCCCAATTCTACAATCGGAATATGGCGCCACTTGTGGACGTACTGATCCCTACCTATAACCGGCCCGCCGCTCTGGCGGTGACGCTCGCCTGTCTGATCGGACAGACCTTCCGCGATTTCTCCGTCATCGTGGCAGACCAGAGCGAGCCGCGGACACTGGATGGCAGCGGCGAAGTGCAGGCTGTCGTTCACGTGCTCCGCGAACACGGACATTCTGTTTCAATCTTATCCAATATGCCGAGAAGAGGCATGGCGCAGCAGCGGCAGTTTCTGTTGGAACACGCCTCCGCACCCTATGCCTTGTTCCTCGATGACGATCTGATCCTGGAGCCGTATGTGATCGGAAGCATGGTACACGCCATGCGCGAGGAAAGCTGCGGGCTGGTCGGTTCGGCCTTGATTGGGCTGACGCACATCAAGGACGTGCGCCCGCACGAGCAGGCGATTGAATTCTGGCAGGGGCGCGTGCGGCCAGAAACCATCCGCCCGGATACGCCCGTGTGGGAACGCTATAAGCTGCACAACGCGGCCAACATTTACCACGTGGCAAAGCAACTGAACCTCTCCGCCGCGGTTCCGCGCCGCTACAAAGTAGCATGGGTGGGCGGCTGCGTGCTGTATGACACGGAAAAACTTCGCAGCGTTGGAGGATTTACCTTTTGGAAGGATCTGCCAGCCGTCCACGCCGGGGAAGACGTGCTGGCCCAACTGCGGGTTATGGAAGCGTTTGGCGGATGCGGATTGATCCCCTCCGGCGCGTATCACCAGCAGCTGCCAACCACGATCGCTGACCGCAGAATCGACGCGCCGCGCTATTTATTAATTGAAAGAAATACCTCATGACCCTGAACCTGTCGGATACAAAAATGCAGTCTGCGCCCGCCCCCCTCCCCGGCCCCACGTATGTGCAGATCGAGCCGGTAGGCCAGTGCAACCTCAAGTGCCGCATGTGCCCCATCAACTTCCGCGATGACACGGAACTGAGCGGGCACACCGGGCGCAAGATGATGGACTTTGACCAGTACTGCCGGATTGTGGACGGGTTCACCAACCTCAAGACCCTGCACCTGCAGGGGCTGGGCGAGCCCACCCTGCACCCACGCTTTTTTGATATGGTGCGCTACGCCAAAGGAAAAGGCGCGCGCGTGACGACCAATACCAATCTCACCACACTGAATGAAGCACGGGCAGCCCTGTGCGTGGAAGCGGGGTTGGATACGCTGCACTTCTCAATCGACGGCACAAAGGCCGAGACCTACGAAAACATCCGCCTGAATGCCAGCTTTGACAAGGTGATCCGCAACCTGGGGCATCTGGTGGAAGCCAAAAAGCGGCTGGGAAGTGTTACGCCGCACCTGCACATGGTAATGGTGATCACGCGCCAGAACCTGGCCGAGCTGCCCGACCTGGTGCACCTTGCGGCCCAATACGGCGCGGAAGAAGTGTTCGCCCAGCAGCTCTCGCACGACTTTGGCGAACCGGCCTTCCATACCAAGTTCGAGCCGCTCAACGCCTATGTACACGAGCAGAGCCTGCTGTACGAAGACCCCGAGCGCATCGAACGTATCTTCAACGAGGCGCGCGCGCTGGCAAAGCAGTACGGCATCACCCTGCGGCTGCCCAGCCCGCGCCCCAAATCGTACCCGCCCGAAATGTCAGGCAAGGACCGCTGCAGCTGGCCCTGGACGAGCGCATATATAAGCTTTCAGGGGTTTGCCATGCCCTGCTGCATGGCCGCCTCGCCCGAGGTCATCCAGCTCGGCCTGATCAACGGCGACAACTTCAACGAAGTATGGAACGGAGCAGCCTATAACAAGTTCCGCGAAGAACTGGCCTCAAACAGCGAACCGCCAGAAATTTGCCGCTTCTGCTCTATCTATCACGGCAACTTCTAGCGCCATCGCCCGGTGGAACCCGGTTTAATCCGCAAAAACCAGCGGTACGTATCAATCCATAACCGCAGTCACTCATAGTGGGAGAGAAAAAGGAGTGAATCATGGTATCCGTAGACATTCTGCTGCCAACCTATAACCGGCTCGAATCGCTGATCATGTGCCTGAGCGGCGTTGCCGGGCAGACGTTCTCCACCTTTCGCCTGATCGTATCGGATCAGAGCGATGAAGCGGTGTGCGACCGCCCGGTGATCCAATCGCTGCTGCGCATTATTGAGGCGCGCGGCGCGACCGTGGAGTGGCATTACCGCGTTCCCTCGCAGGGCATCGCCGAACAGCGCGACTTCCTGCTCAACCGCTCGGCGGCCCAGTACGTGCTCTACCTGGACGATGACGTCTGGATGGAGCCGACCGTACTGCAAACGATGGTCGATACCATCCAGAGGGAAGGCGTGGGCTTTGTGGGCGCGTTCCCCAATGGGCTATCCTACCGCGATGATATCCGCCCGCACCAGCAGCTCGTTGAGTTCTGGGAAGGCGCGGTAACTCCCGAGGGCGTCCGCCCGGATACGCCGGAGTGGGAGCGCAACGTGCTGCACCGGGCAGCCAACCTGCACCACATCAGCCTGCTGATCCCCAAGGGCGAGCGGCGGCTGTACAAGGTAGCCTGGATCGCCGCCTGCATCCTCTATGACCGCGAGAAGCTGCTGGAGATCGGCGGGTTCAGCTTCTGGAACCGCCTGCCGCGCTACCAATCTGGTGAGGAAGTGCTGGTGCAGAACCTGATGATGCGCCGCTGGGGCGGCTGCTCCATTGCGCCATCGGGTACGTACTTCTCTGAAGTTCCCACCACGGTGCTCAACGAAGAAGGTACCGTAGATGGCTCTGCGCTGGAGCTGCTGGACGAGATGATCGAAAAGTACGCGCCGGAGGACAAATACGCGCACAAGATCGACCCAGCACACGCTCCACAAGCATAATATGCATGGTCCACGGCAAAGTTGATTCCGTCCGCAAGATCGCCGTTCTGCGCGCCAATGCGCTGGGCGATTATATCTTCGCGCAGCCCGCGCTGGAGGCTGTCCGCGCGGCGTATCCCGAGGCGCAGATCACGCTGCTGGGCAAAGCGTGGCACCAGGGCTTTCTTGAAGGCCGCCCAGGTCCGGTCGACCGTGTAATTCCGATCCCGCGCTATAAGGGCGTGGGCGAAGATGACACCTGGGAAGATCCAAGTTCCGAGGAACTGGCAGCCATTGACCGCTTTTTTGAGCGCGCGCGCACCGAGGCGTTCGACCTGGCGCTGCAAATGCACGGCGGCGGGGGGAACTCCAATCCGTTCGTCACACGGCTGGAGGCCAGGGTCACAGCGGGATTACGCGCACCTGGCGCCCCGCCGCTGGACCGGTGGATCACGTACTATTATTGGCAGCACGAAGTTATGCGCCTGCTGGAGGTCGCCGCGCTGGCAGGCGCACCGGCGGTGTGTATCGAGCCGCGCATCACCGTAACCGAGCGTGATCTGCGCGAGTCGTGCCAGGCTGTACCAGATAACGGCGGGCCTCTGGCTGTACTCCACCCTGGGGCATCTGACCCGCGCAGGCGCTGGTCGGCAGAGCGC
>JAEZBH010000320.1 GCA_023427285.1 Pseudomonadota bacterium | reverse complement strand
ATGTAGCGCAGGCCATCAAGGCCCTTGAGCTGCTGCTCAATGACCTGCGTGACCGTGTTTTCCAGCGTTTCCGCCGATGCGCCCGGATAGGTCGCGCCGATGCGGATGCTGGGCGGCGCAACGTTGGGGAACTGGGAGATGGGCAGGCGCGCCAAGGACAGCACGCCCATCACCATGATGGAAATGGCGATCACCCACGCGAAGATGGGCCGATCGATGAAAAAGCGTGACATGGGACGTTACCTTGCAGCGTTGCCGGTCTGGGTGGCGGCAACGGCCTGAACGGGCGCACCGGGGCGGATCTTCATGAAGCCGTCAACGATCAGGGTTTCGCCTGCCGCAAGGCCGTCGGTAATCATCCACTTGTTGCCGACCGCGCGGGCGGCGGTGACGATGCGGGGCTCGACCTTGCCTTCGGCGTTCACCAGCATGACGATGGCCTCGCCGCGCTCGTTGCGGGAGATGGCCTGCTGCGGCGCGAGAATAGCCTCGGTGGCAACGCCCTCGGTCAGCTGGGCCTTCACATACATGCCCGGCAGCAGCAGCCCGTCCGGATTGGGCACTGCGGCGCGAATGACCGCCGAACCGGAGGTCGGGTCAACCGTCACTTCCGAGAACTTCAGCGTGCCTTCCTGAGCGTAGGGCTTGCCGCTGGGCAGGATGATGCGGACCTTGGCGGTCTCTGCCGTGGCGCTCTTGATGCTGCCCTTCAGGTGCGCCTCGCGCAGGGCCATCAGCTCCGCGCCGGACTGGGTGACATCGACATAAATGGGATCAAGCGTCTGGATGGTGGCCAGCGCATCTTCCTGACCCGCCGTGACGAGGGCGCCCGGCGTGAAGGTGGAGCGGCCGATGCGGCCCGAGATGGGGGCCGTGACGCGGGTGTAGTCCAGATTGATGCGGGCGGTCTGCACGGCGGCCTTGGCGGCGGCAACCTCGGCGGCGGCCTGATCGCGGGCGGCAGCGGCGTCTTCGGCGTCCTGCTTGCTGACGGCGTTGATCTTGACCAGTTCCGCATAGCGGTCGGCCTTCGCGCTGACCGACTTCAGCGTGGCTTCCGCCCGCTTCTGGTTGGCGAGGGCCTGGTCGTAAGCGGCCTGATAGGGAGCCGGGTCGATCTGATAGAGCAGCTGGCCCTTCTTCACCATCGAGCCTTCCTCAAAGAGGCGCTTCTGGATGATGCCGCCAACCTGCGGGCGCACGTCAGAGACCATGGAGGAGGTCAGGCGGCCGGCAAGTTCGGAGGTGAGGGTGGCTGCTTCAGGCTGCACCGTGATGACGCCGACCTGCGGAGCCGGCATCTCCTGCTGCTGTTCCTTGGAGCTACAGGCTGCCAATGCAACGCCAAATGCAACGACAAGGGCCAGTTTTACCGCTCGTTCGGGGGCACGATCGGTTGAGAGGGTCATAAACAGCAACTCCGGAAAAAAGAGAATGATCGTTCATTCTTTTCAGTGGTTTTATGCGGCCTAGCTTGTTAAGGGTCAAGAAAGTTTTCCTCAGGGGAGGGGGAAAAGCGGTGCGAGTTGTGACAAGCAAAACTTCCCGGGAACTGCGAGCGGACCGCCGCCGACGCCAGATTCTCGATGCGGCTGGAGCCTGCTTCCGCGAAGAGGGATTTCACGGGGCAAGCATGAGCCGGATCGCGGCCCGCGCCGACATGAGCGTGGGTCATATATATCGGTATTTTGACAACAAAGAGACAATCATCATCGCGCTGGTGCAGCGGGATTGCAGCAAGTTCGACCGTTGGTTGAAGCGGATGATTTCCTCGGCGGCAACCATCGAGACGGTGATCGCCAACCTGCGGCGGGGAATGCCCTGGCTGCTCAACCGCGATCGCGCGGCGATCTTTCTGGAGATGCACGCCGAGGCGGGGCGCAACCCCAAGATTGCCGCCGTGCTGACCGAGATGGACATCAACCTGCGGGCGCTGTTGAAGGAATTGATTGTCCGGGTGCGGCAATCATCCGGTTCAGGGCGGCAGGACGTGCCGGACGTGACGATCGAGATCGTGCTGCTGCAACTTCAGGGCGTGGCCGCCCGCGTGACCCTGAACCCGGATCTTGACCCCAAGGTGTTTCAGGAAGGCTTCGAGCGGGTGGCGCTGGCGGTTCTGGCCCCGGAGGCTTGCGCTGAGGAGGTGCTGAAGGAGGTCGGCAAGGCCTCCTGAGGGACGTAAAGTGTAAGGTAAGCCTTACGTATTAATAGTTGCATTCTGGCTAAGTCGTTGTTTTAACATAATGGCACGCTTCTTGCTGGTTTAAGATTGGCAACAATCTGACGGGGGGAGCGTTATGAAGCTGAAACTTCTGCTTGCGGGCCTGATGCTGGCCATGGCGGGCACAGCCCCGGCGGGGGCGGCGATCATTTCCAAGGCCTACGAATTCACGGCATCAACAACCGGCCCGATCCGCGATCATCAGGGCTGGTTCTCGTACGTGCACGACACGGATCTGAACACAATTACACTGACGGCCTTCGAGTTCACGCTTGCTGACGTGGTTTTTTCCGTGGAAACCGTGGGCATCGAATTCGCGCGCGATGCCTTGGTGATCGGAGGCCTGCTCAACGGTGTGACCCAAGTGCAGACCGGAACGACCGACTTCTTTTTTCTGATCGATACCGGTGTGCGCAACGTCCTGTCCTATACGTTGTCCACCACGACCAGTCAGTATCGGGGCACCGGAACCCTGACCGAGATTGTCCCGCCTCCTGCGAGCGTGGCTGAACCGGGGGCGTTGGGCCTGATCGGTGCGGGTCTGGCCGGTCTTGGCCTTGCCGCACGGCGGCGGCGCAAGGTGCGCTGAGATCAAACGAAAGCGCCCCGACCTGATGGCCGGGGCGCTTTGCTTTTCAGGCTGTAAGGGGCGGGGTTAGTCCACCAAGCGCCAGTTCAGCGCCTCGCCCGCCTTCAGAGGGATGATGGCCTCGCCGTTCGTGTAGGGCAGGCTTGCAGGCAGATTCCAGCTTTCGCGCTTGAGCGTCACGGTCTTCGTGTTGCGCGGCAGGCCGTAGAAGTCCGGCCCGAAGTGGCTGGCGAAGCCCTCCAGCTTGTCGAGCGCGCCGGCTTCCTCGAATGCAGTGGCGTACATCTCCAGCGCCGCGGGCGCGGTGTAGGAACCGGCGCAGCCGCAGGCGGCTTCCTTGGCTTTCTGGGCGTGGGGCGCGCTGTCCGTGCCGAGGAAGAAGCGCGGATTGCCGGAGGTTGCCGCCGCCAGCAGCGCGTGGCGGTGCACATTGCGCTTCAGGATCGGCAGGCAGAAGAAGTGCGGGCGGATGCCGCCGACCAGCATGTCGTTGCGGTCAAACAACAGGTGGTGGGCGGTGATGGTGGCGGCCAGATTGGCCGGGCCCTGCGCCACGAATTCAGCGGCTTCTTTCGTGGTGATGTGCTCGAACACCACTTTCAGCTTGGGCAGGCGGGCCAGCAGCGGCGAGAGCACCCGGTCGATGAACACGGCCTCGCGGTCGAAAATGTCGATCTCGGCGGTGGTCACTTCGCCGTGGACCAAGAGCGGGATGCCAAGCTCGGCCATGGCGGCAAGGGTTTCGTCAACCTTGCGGATGTCGGTGACGCCCGAGGCGGAGTTGGTGGTCGCGCCCGCCGGATAGAGCTTGAGGGCGTGGACGAGGCCGCTGGCCTTGGCTTTCTCGATCTCGGACGCCGGGGTGGCATCGGTGAGATAGAGCGTCATCAGCGGCTCGAAGTCGCTGCCTGCGGGGCGGGCGGCCAGAATCCGCTCGCGGTAGGCCAGCGCCTGCTCGGTGGTGGTGACCGGCGGGGCAAGGTTCGGCATGATGATGGCGCGGCCGAACTGACGGGCCGTTGCAGGCAAAACCGCGGCCAGAGCCTCGCCGTCGCGCACGTGGAGGTGCCAGTCATCCGGTTGCGTGAGGGTGATGCGGTCCATGGTCCTCTCCTGCCTGTGCCTTGCATGCGGGTCGATGATGGCGGCCGGTTTAGACCGGCTGATGCCGAAAGGCCAGCGTGGCGATGGCGTTGCGGCGGGAAATGCGCGCGTGCCGCGCTACATCTGAGAGGCGGGTGCAGGGCAGAGCAGCAGGCAGGGCATGATTTTCACCGATATCGCAACCCGAACCTACAACCACGGCTGGCGGCTCGATCCGATCGTGCGCAGCCTCCTGGATACGGATTTCTACAAGCTGCTCATGCTCCAGATGATCTGGGGCCTGTACCGGGACGTGAACGCCACCTTCTCGCTGATCAACCGGACGGCTTCGGTGCGGCTGGCAGACGTGATCGACGAGGGGGAGCTGCGCGCCCAGCTGGACCATGCGCGCACCCTGCGCTTCAGCCAGAAGGAGCTGATCTGGCTGGCGGGCAACAGCTTCTATGGCCGCAAGCAGATCTTCCGGCCCGACTTCATGGCCTGGCTGGCCGATTTCCGCCTGCCGGACTACGCGCTGGAGAAGGCTGACGGCCAGTTCCGCCTCTCGTTCCATGGCCCGTGGATGTACACGACGATGTGGGAAATTCCGGCGCTCAGCATCGTGAACG
>JAEZBH010000313.1 GCA_023427285.1 Pseudomonadota bacterium | reverse complement strand
GACCGCCACGACCGGCAGTCCCGCGTCGCGGGCCGCGCCCACGTCCACGGCGCTGTCGCCCACCATCACGGTTTGTGCCGGGTCGCCGCCAAGGCGCTCGACAACGGTCAGGATGTGGCGTCCGTCGGGCTTGCGGAAGGGCAGGCTGTCGCCGCCGATGTTCACCGGGAAGAAGCGCTGCCAGCCCAGAACATCGATGAGAGCATGACTGAGGGACTCAGGCTTGTTGGTGCAGATGCCGATGAGCACGCCCGCGTCCTGCAAGCGAGACAGGGCCTGTTCAACTCCGGGAAAGGGTTTGGAGTCTACGCAGACGTTCTGTGCGTAATAGTCGAGAAACGGTTGAAGGAGACTTTCTGCCAGCTCGGGCGTTCCGCCGCCGGTATAGGCAAGGCCGCGCTCGATCAGTTTGCGGGCACCAAGCCCGACCATGTCGCGAACCTCCTCCACCGTCACGGTGGGGCGGCCCGCAAGGGCAAGGACGTGGTTGGTTGCGGCGGTCAGGTCTGGGCCTGTGTCGACCAGTGTGCCGTCGAGGTCGAAAACAACGCAGCTTGGCATATTATTAAGAACGCCCATGGTATGAGTTTCGTAGTCCTGGATAAGCGGAGCAATCAGTGGAAATGCGCAGCTTTGTGTGGCACACGCCGCAGGGTCAGAGCAAGCGTGCCTGAGAATCTGAGGGGGATCGGCTTATGACGACGCGGCCTGTGGCCGTCATTATTCTCGCGGCTGGTAAAGGCACGCGAATGAAGTCGGACAAGCACAAGGTGCTGCATCCCATTGGCGGTCTGCCCATGGTGGGGCATGTGCTGAAATCGGCGCAGGCGATCGAGGCGCGGCGCTCGGTGCTGGTGGTTGGTTCGCTCAAGGAGCAGGTGGAAGCCGCGTTCGGCGATCAGGCGGCCATCGCGCTGCAAGAGCCCCAGCTCGGCACGGCCCATGCCGTGCAGGCAGCCGAGAGCCAGCTGAAGGACTTCACCGGCGACATTCTCATTCTCTATGGCGACGTGCCGCTGATCCGGCCCGACACGCTCGGCACCATGCTGGAGCGGCTGAACACGCCCGTAAATGGCGTTGAGCCTGCTTGCGTGGTGTTGGCGTTCCGCCCGAGCGACCCGGCGGCCTATGGCCGGATCGTCACGGACGGCGATGGCGTCATTCAGACCATGGTCGAGTTCAAGGACGCAAGCCCCGAGCAGCGTGCCATCAACCTGTGCAACTCGGGCGTGATGGCGGTGAAGTCGGAGCAGCTGTGGGCGCTGCTCTCCCGCGTCGACAACAATAACGCGGCGGGTGAATACTATCTGCCGGACGTGGTGATGCTGGCGCGGCAGGACGGCCTGCCCTCGGTTGTGGTCGAGACCGGCGAGGACGAGGTGGCGGGCGTCAACTCCCGCGTCGAACTGGCTGCCGTCGAGCAGGTGTTCCAGAATCGCCGCCGCCGCGAGTTCATGGTGGAAGGCGTGACGCTGATCGCGCCGGAGACCGTGTACTTCAGCCACGACACCGAAATTGGCCGCGACGTGGTGGTCGAGCCCCATGTGGTGTTCGGCCCCAAGGTGACGGTGGAGGCGGGCGCTGTCATCCGCGCCTTCTCGCACCTTGAGGGGGCAAGCGTTGCCACCGGCTGCGAGGTCGGCCCCTATGCTCGCCTGCGCCCCGGAGCGGTGCTGAAGGCCAAGGCCAAGGTCGGCAACTTCGTTGAGATCAAGAAGTCGGTTCTGGAGGCCGGAGCCAAGGTCAATCACCTGACCTACATCGGCGATGCCAGCGTCGGCGAGCGGGCCAATGTGGGCGCAGGCACCATCACCTGCAACTACGACGGCTATTTCAAATATCAGACCCGTATCGGCGCGGGGGCCTTCATCGGCTCCAACTCGTCGCTGGTGGCCCCGGTCACCATCGGCGACGGCGCAATCGTGGGCGCGGGCAGCGTGGTGACGAAAGACGTTGCCGCTGATGCGCTGGCGGTGGCGCGCGGGGTGCAGTCCGAGAAACAGGGTTGGGCGGCACGGTTCCGTGCGGCCATGCAGACCAAGAAGAAGGCGGGGTAACAGGCGGCTATGTGCGGAATCATTGGTATCATCGGGCAGGAGCCGGTTGCGGATCGCCTGCTGGACGGTCTGCGTCGTCTTGAATATCGCGGTTATGACTCGGCGGGCATCTGCACGCTCGTGGACGGCGGGCTCCAGCGCAGCCGCGCCGAGGGCAAGCTGAAGAACCTTGAGCGCAAGCTGATCGAAGCGCCGCTGGCAGGCACGCTGGGCATTGCCCACACCCGCTGGGCCACCCACGGCGCGCCGACCGTCAACAACGCCCACCCGCACGCCAGCCGCCATGTGGCGGTGGTTCACAACGGCATCATCGAGAACTTCAAGCAGCTGCGCCAGGAACTGGTGGCAAACGGCTGCGCGTTCGAATCGGAAACCGACACGGAAGTGGTGGTTCACCTGATCTCGACCGAACTGGAGCAGGGCGCAACCCCGACCGAGGCGGTGCAGCGCACGCTGAAGCGCCTGCACGGCGCGTTCGCGCTGGCGATCATCTTCACCGGGCACGATAACCTGCTGATCGGCGCGCGGCGCGGCAGCCCGCTGGTGGTGGGCTACGGCACGAACGAGATGTACCTGGGCTCAGATGCCATCGCGCTGTCGGACCTGACCAGCCGCATCGCCTATCTGGACGAGGGCGACTGGGCGGTGATGAGCCGCGACACCATTCAGGTGTACAACGCCGACGACCAGCCGGTGGAGCGCCCCATCACCATCTCGACGGTGACGGGCGGCCTGATCGACAAAGGCAACCACCGCCACTACATGCAGAAGGAAATCTACGAGCAGCCGACCGTGGTCGCGCAGACGCTCGGCACCTACATCAAGCCGCTGGAAGGCAAGGTGGTGCTGCCGGAGCTGCCGTTCGACCTTGCGGGCATCTCGCGGGTTTCCATCATCGCCTGCGGCACCAGCTACTATGCGGGCATGGTTGGCAAATACTGGCTGGAGCAGATGGCTCGCGTGCCGGTGGAACTGGATATCGCCTCCGAGTTCCGTTACCGCGACCCGGTTCTGGTGGACGGCGGCCTTGCCATCTTCATCTCCCAGTCGGGCGAGACGGCGGACACGCTGGCGGCGCTGCGCCACTGCAAGGAGAACGGCCAGCACACGGTCGCCATTGTCAACGTGCCGACCTCCAGCATGGCGCGCGAGGCCGATGCGGTGCTGCCGACCTATGCGGGGCCGGAAATCGGCGTGGCCTCCACCAAGGCGTTCACCTGCCAGCTCGGCACGCTGTCTGCCTTCGCCATCGCCATGGCGGCGGCCAAGGGCAAGATCGACGAGGCAAAGGAAGCGGCGCTGGTGCAGTGCCTGACCGAGATCCCGGCCTTCATGAACGAGGCGCTGGCGCATGATGAGAACATCGGCAAGCTGGCCCACGCGGTCGCCAAGGCAACGGACGTGCTGTACCTCGGGCGCGGCCCGGACTACCCGATCGCCATGGAAGGCGCGCTGAAGCTGAAGGAGATCAGCTACATCCACGCCGAAGGCTATGCCGCCGGCGAGATGAAGCACGGCCCGATCGCGCTCATCGACGAGAACGTGCCGGTGGTGGTCGTTGCACCGTCAGGACCGCTGTTCGAGAAGACCATCTCCAACATGGAAGAGGTGATCGCCCGCGGGGGCCGGGTCATCCTCATCTCCGACAAGGAGGGCCTTGCCCACCACGGCACCGGCCTCATGGCCACTATCGAGATGCCCAAAGTTGAAGGCATCATCGCGCCGCTGGTCTATGCGGTGCCGGTGCAGCT
>JAEZBH010000267.1 GCA_023427285.1 Pseudomonadota bacterium | reverse complement strand
CGGTTGGTAGTCTTCCAGCTTCTTGAAATAGGGCAGAACGTCATCATAGCTCCAGCCCTCGTTGCCGAGTTGGGCCCAGCGGTTGTAGTCTCCCCGCGTTCCCCGGTCATAGACCATGCCGTTGATGGAGGAGCCGCCGCCCAGCACCTTGCCGCGCGGGGTGTACATCAGGCGTCCGCCCGCGTGCTTTTGGGGTACGGAGACATGCATCCACTGGAACCAGCCCTTATACATGATGGGCAGCAGGCCGCCCGGCGCACGAATGAAGATGCTGTTGTCCTTGCCACCGGCTTCCAGCAGCAGCACGCGGGTTTGCGGATCGGCGGAGAGGCGATTGGCCAGTACGCACCCGGCAGAGCCTGCGCCGATGATGATGAAATCATAATCTGCCTGAAGCGTCCCCATGCCTGCTTCCCCCTTATCTTTGTCAGTTGCCTGAAAGGTGCCCAGGCTGGTCAATACGTGCAGCATGGGTCGTCATGGCGAAACTGCTATTTGTCGTAGATACTGGCGGATCTGGGTGCTTAGGGGAGGGCATCAATGGCTATCATCTCGCTTGATCATGTGAATATCAGAACCTCACGGCTGGAGGCGTCCCTTGCGTTCTATGTGGATGTGCTCGGACTGACGGCAGGTCTCGTTCCCGGATCGCACGATCTGTCTCGCGGGGCGTGGATCATGGCCGGGGATGGGCGCGCCGCCATTCACCTGAACCTTGCCTTGCCGGGGCCGGATTTTCTGGGAGAAACAAAAGACTGGTCCTCGGTTGCAGGCACCGGTCGCGTTCATCATGTGGCGTTTGCCTGCACGGACTTCGATGCCGTTCATCAAAGGCTCGCGGATGCCGGGGTTCCGATGAAACTCAATATCGTTGAGGCCGTGAACCTGAAGCAGATATTCGTGGAAGACCCCAACGGCGTGCTGCTTGAGTTGAACTTCCACGGCAGTTGACGGCTGGCGCGAGAATTCCACCATGCGGTGCCCGGAGCGCTGGGGGCTGGCGGCAGGGGGCATGTTCGGGTTACCAGAGCGGTTTGCGAAGAAGCCCGGTGACACGCGGGCAGGACAGGGGAAAGTGCGGCAATGGAAGTGACGACGGTTCAGGCGGTTGAGACGCACCAGCGCAGCCGTTTGAAATCCATTATCGGCGGGTCTGCGGGAAACCTCGTCGAATGGTTCGACTGGTATGTCTATGCGGCCTTTACCCTGTATTTTGCGCCCAAGTTCTTCCCGGATGGGGATGCGACGGCGCAGCTTCTGAGCGCGGCGGTCATTTTTGCCATCGGGTTTCTGATGCGGCCCATCGGGGCATGGGTGCTGGGCACCTATGCAGACCGCAAGGGCCGCAAATCCGGCCTCAGTCTGTCGGTCAGCCTGATGTGTCTTGGCTCGCTGATTATCGGCATTACGCCCACTTATGAAAGCATTGGTATCTGGGCTCCGATCCTTTTGGTGGTGGCGCGCCTCATGCAGGGGCTCAGCGTTGGCGGCGAATATGGGGCCAGCTCCACTTACCTCAGCGAAATGGCGGGTAAGAGTCATCGCGGGTTCTTCTCCAGCTTCCAGTATGTCACCCTGATTTCCGGACAATTGCTGGCGCTGTTGCTGCTGATCCTGCTGCAAGCCGTGCTGACGGACGAGCAACTGCACGACTGGGGCTGGCGGGTTCCTTTCCTGATCGGCTCGGCGCTGGCGGTTGTGGTTTATTTCATCCGGCGCGGCCTTATGGAAACCCAGTCGTTTACGGGCAAAGACAACCACGCCCGCGCCGAGCAGGAGCAATCGAGCCTGTTCACGCTGTTCCTGCGGTATCCGCGCAAGGCGCTGTTGGTCATGGCGTTGACGGCTGGCGGGACGCTCGCCTTTTACACCTACACAACCTACCTTCAGAAATTCCTCGTCAACACCAGCGGCTTTTCCAAGCAATCAGCCACGCAGATCACGGCGTTAGCCTTGTTCGTGTTCATGCTGTTGCAGCCGGTGGCGGGCCTGCTGTCTGATCGTATTGGCCGCAAGCCCCTGATGATTGGTTTCGGGGTTCTTGGCGTTGCCTTCACCTATGTGATTTTCGATGCGTTGGCGCAGGTGCAATCAAGCTGGGCGGCGTTCGGGCTGTGTCTGGCCGGACTGGTGATCGTCACCGGCTACACCTCAATCAATGCCGTGGTGAAGGCGGAATTGTTCCCGGCGCACATCCGGGCACTTGGCGTTGCCTTTCCTTACGCGCTGGCCAACACCTTGTTCGGCGGCACGGCGGAGGTCGTGGCGCTGGGCTTCAAGCAGGCCGGCGTGGAATCCCTGTTCTTTTGGTATGTGACCGCAATGATTGGTCTCTCGCTTGTGGTTTATGTTTTCATGAAAGACACAAAACACCACAGCGAAATTCTGGAAGATTAGCCTGCCTTGCTCGAGCGACAGGCAAACGATGCAGGAGAGGGCTCTCCTGCATCACTGAATGTGCGGCGGGTTTGATGGGGAAGGTTACCGGTAGTAACCGGGAGGTGTGCCCTGATGGCGGCTGCGCCCGCGGCGCAGTTGGGCGCGAATAAGTCCCACGGCGACCAATGTGACGGCAACGATGACGCCCACCACGATCGCTCCAATGGCAAAGGCCGCAATTGCCGCGAGCAGGGCAAGGCCGCAGAGGGTGACGAGCAGACGCGACAGCTTGCTCTGTGGCTTCCACGAGTATGTGCTGCCTTCGTTGCGGGTCAGGGTGATCTCGACGTTCTTTTCCATGCCCTCAATATAGGAACGATTCAGCGGTTATGGAACCGTCTGCGGTTGCCGTGGGCGGCAAATTGCCGTGTTTCCGGGCCAACAGGACAGACGGGCGAAAACTGTAGGCGGCTGGCTGCCTTGCGAGCCGGGCTGTCAGCGCCTTACTGGAATTCGTTGCGATAGCTGCCGGGGGTAAGGCCGGTGAGCCGGCGGAATGCCAGCGAGAAGCTTGCGGGCGTGGAAAAGCCGAGGTGGGCCGCGATCTGCTTCAAGGGCATCTTTGATGTTGCCAGCAATGACTGGGCCTTTTGGAGACGCAGTTGCTCGACGAAGGCATGGGCCGTCATGCCGGTGGTTGCTTTGAACAGGCGCATGAAATGGGCGCGGCTGAGGCCGACCAGTGCGGCCAGATCCTCGCACCGAACGCCGCCGACAGGCCATTCCCGCATGTAGTCTTCAATGATTTTCAGCTGGCGCGGGCTCAATTGGCCTTTGACCGTTGTCGGACACTCAGGAAGGGTTTGGAAATACCGGGACAGTTCAACGGGAAGCACGTTGAACAGGGCATCAATGAGGATATCGCTGGCAAAGCCGGGTGTCAGGATTTCCTGCGAGATCCGCCGCATGGTGTCCGCAATGCGCGGGGAGCGGATGTCGTAGCACTGGTTCAGGTCCCGCATATCCCAGCTTTGCTCAAGCGGGGCCAGGGCGGGTATTGCGCCGGGCTCGAAGGAACAGGCAATCATGTCTTGCGCGCCTCCGGGCCCCGTGCCGCGCAGGGAGTAGCCCGCCGGAATAAACATGAGGCTGCCAAGATCAGACAGGCGATCGGCCTGATTGCGGCTGATAAAATGGCCGCGGCTGAATTTCTTGTGGGTGGACATCAGTGCAAGCGTGTGACGGCTGGGCTGCCGCACCATCTCCGACGGACTTTCATAATGAAATGTCTGGACACGCAAGCGCGTGGCCCCTTTTGTCAATTCGGCCTGAATGATGTTGCGATTCATCTGACCTCCCCAATTGTACGGCACCTTTTCTGTTTTTATTGCGGTGTCTCGTTACGCAAAACGCTATCACGCCCGGGGCTTGGCGATCAAGGCCGTGACTGAATGTATAGCATCGCCTCGCATTCCAAGGGGAATAGGAGCGCTTCGTTTCGGGGGCGTGGCGCAAGTTGATCTGTTGCGAAGTACGATAGCGCAATAAATCGCACGAATTGAAAACCCAACACTGGATGCTCGCCTCGCCGCAAACGCTACCCTTCCTGGCATCGGCGTGCCGTCGCCGATTGGGCGGACTGATTCACTTGAGAGATCGGCCGCCATAAGAGGGAGGATGGCGGTGATTACAGATGTTCGGAAGGGCAGCAACCGTTGCCCCAACTATTCTTTGCTGTTGTTGAGCGTTTCCACCGCGTTGGCTTTGGCTCCGGCGCTGGCCTCTGCACAATCAAATTCCCAAAATGCCAGCAATGCCTCGGCCCAGCCCG
>JAEZBH010000246.1 GCA_023427285.1 Pseudomonadota bacterium | reverse complement strand
CATCGGCGCAGGTGGTGATGGACCTTGCCACCGCGCAGAAGGAAGGCCGGCCGGTGCTCGGCATCTATCGCGGCTTCCAGGTGGCCGGTTGCGGTGCAGACGAAATGGGCATCGGCCCCGTGTTCGCCATTCCGAAACTGCTCGACCGCGCTGGCCTCAAGATGAGCGACATCGGCCTCTTCGAGATCAACGAAGCCTTTGCCTCGCAGGCAGTTTACTGCCAGCGCAAGCTGGACATCGACCCGGCCATTCTGAACGTGAACGGCGGCGGCATTGCCATCGGCCACCCGTTCGGCATGACCGGCTCGCGCCTCGTCGGCCACGCGCTGATCGAGGGCAAGCGCCGCGGCGTGAAGTACGTCGTCGTCTCCATGTGCGTTGCTGGCGGCATGGGCGCTGCCGGCCTGTTCGAGGTCGCGTAACCCATGAAGCTCGCCTTCGCACCCGAATTGGCAGCCTTCCGCCAGGAAGCGGCAGACTGGCTGAATGAACAGCTCTCCGGCCCCTTCGCCAAGGTGCGGGGGCAGAGCAACATGATCGACAACGTGGAAGAGCGCAGGGCCTGGGAACAGGCTCTGGGCTCTGCCCGGTGGAGCGCTGTCGGCTGGCCGGAACAGTGGGGCGGACGCTCCGCCTCCATTGCCCAGCAGGTGGTGTTCGCCGAGGAATACGCCAGAGCCAAGGCCCCGCCCCGGCTGAACCACCTTGGCGTCGAGCTGATCGGCCCGACCATTCTGGCCTACGGCACCGAGGAGCAGAAGCAGCGCTTCCTGCCCGACATCGTGAACGGCCGCACCATCTGGTGTCAGGGCTATTCCGAACCGGGCGCAGGCTCTGACCTTGCCAACGTGAAAACCCGCGCGCGGCGCGAGGGCGACACCTACATCATCGACGGCCAGAAAATCTGGACCTCGATCGGCACGGTTGCCGACTGGTGCTTCGTGATCGCACGGACCGAGCCGGGAAGCATCGGCCCCAAGGGCCTGTCGTTCCTGCTGGTCGATATGAACCAGCCGGGCGTTGAGGCGCGCCCCATTCGCCAGATGACCGGCGAGGCCGAATTCGCCGAGGTGTTCTTCGACGGTGCGGTCGCCAAGGTTGCCGACCGTCTGGGCGAGGAAGGCCAGGGCTGGGAAGTCGCCATGGCGCTGCTTGGCTTCGAGCGCGGCGTCTCGACGCTGGCCCAGCAAATGCACTTCCGCAACGAGCTGGACGCCATCATCGACATCGCCAAGGCCAACGGCAAGGCCAAGGACCCGGTGGTGCGCCAGAAGCTGGCGCAGGCCCACGCAGGGCTGAAGATCATGCGCTACAACGCGCTGCGCATGCTCTCCAATGCCGAGTCCGGTCAGCTGAGCCCGGAAGGCTTCACCTACAAGATCTACTGGTCGCAGTGGCACCGGGATCTGGGCGAACTGGCGATGGACGTGATGGGTCAGGACGGCGAGATCGGCATCAACGACGAGCGCATGGGTCCGCTGACCACCATGTACCTGATGGCGCGCTCCGACACGATCTATGCCGGCACCAGCCAGATCCAGCGCAACATCATCTCTGAACGCGCACTGCAACTTCCCAGGGAGCCGCGCGGCAAATGACCTATTCAACCGACACGACCTTTGGTGCAGCCCGCGCCTCCGCCGAGCGGATTGGCGACAAGGTTGCCCTGATCGAGAACGGCCAGAGCTGGACGTTCGCCGAAGTGTACCGCGATGCGCGCGAGGCGGCCTCCGCTTTCCTCGCCCGCGGCATCACCAAGGGCGACGTTGTGGGCGTGTGGGCTCCCAACTGCCGCGAATGGATTATCGCGACGCTGGGCGTTCACATGACGGGCGCGGCCATCACCCCGCTCAACACGCGCCTGAAGGGCCGCGAAGCTGGCGATATTCTCCGCCGCTCGCGCGCCAAAATTCTGGTGTGCACCGAAAAGTTCCTCGGCTTTGATTTCCCCTCCATGCTGAAGGGCGAAGACCTGCCGGACCTGAAGGAACTGGTGGTGATCGACCGCGAGGGCGAGAGCGGCTGGAAGGCTTTCGTAGCCTCAGGCAAGGGTGCAGACGACGCAGCGGTGGACGCGGCTTCGGCCACGGTGACGCCGGATGATCTCTCCGACATCATGTTCACCAGCGGCACCACCGGCAGCCCGAAGGGCGTGCTGCACACGCACGGCAGCGTCGTGCCGAATTTCCGCTCGTGGGCCAACCGCGTCACCTTGCGCGAGGGCGATCGCTACCTGATCGTCAACCCGTTCTTCCACACCTTCGGCTACAAGGCCGGATGGGTGGTCGCGCTGGCGATGGGCGCGACGATCCTGCCGATGGCGGTGTTCGACGTGGAAAGCCTTGCTGCCACCATCGAGCGCGAAAAGGTGAGCTTCCTGCCGGGACCGCCGACCATCTACCAGTCTCTGCTGGCGGGTCTTGCGGGCCAGAAGCGCGATTTCTCCGCGCTGCGCGTTGCCGTGACCGGCGCGGCTCCGGTGCCCCCGGTGCTGGTGGAGCGGATGCGCGGCGAGCTGGGCATGGAAAACGTGGTCAACGGCTACGGCATGACCGAGTGCGGCGCGATTTCCATGACCTGTCAGGGCGACAGCGCCGAGACCATTGCCAACACCTGCGGCAAGGTTCTGGACGGTTTGCAAGTGCGCTGCATCGACGATGAAGGCCGCGATGTTCCCGCTGGCACGGCCGGCGAAATTCTGGTGCGCGGCCCGTGGGTGATGAAGGGCTATCTGGACGACCCGAAGTCCACCGCCGAGACTATCGATAAAGACGGCTGGCTGCACACCGGCGACGTCGGCACGGTGGATGAAAACGGTTACATCCGCATCACCGACCGAAAGAAAGACATGTACATCTCCGGCGGCTTCAACTGCTATCCGGCGGAAATCGAAAAGCTGCTCTCGGCCCACCCGGCCATTGAGGTGGCGGCGGTTGTCGGCGTTGCCGACGAGCGCATGGGCGAAGTTGGCAAGGCATTCGTGGTGCTGCGCCCCGGCGCAACCGCGGAAGCTGCCGAAATCATCGGCTGGGCGCGCGAGAACATGGCCAATTACAAGGTGCCGCGCTTTGTCGAATTCGTTAAGGACCTGCCGCGCAATGCGGGCGGCAAGGTGCTGCGCATGGCCCTGCGCGACGGGGCCAACTGAACTCCTTCACTGTCCCCAGGCAGTGAAAATTGAGGCGCTGTCCTGCCTGACAGCGCCTCTTTCTTTTTTTGGCAGAAGAACCCCGCCCCCGTGTCAGAGGTTTGCCCGCCGCCATATTGTGCTGGCGCACATTCACCCCGATACTCGGCAAAACATCAAAAGTCAGAGCGGGAAGAATGACCGATACGGAAAAACTGCTGGCGGTTCTGGAAATTCAGGCGCTCAAAGCGCGTTATTTCCGCAGCATGGACGCAAAGGACTGGGCGGGACTGGAAGCGGTGTTCGCGCCGGACGTCACGGCGGATTTTCGGGACTCTGCCCTTGAACACAATCCCGCGCTCCTTATTCAGGGGGCCGCGAAATATGTGGCTGGCCTTGCGCCCATTTTAGAGCATGTGGACACCGTTCACCACGGGCACATGCCGGAGATTGAAATTCTCTCTGCGACCGAGGCGCGGGGCGTGTGGGCGATGGAGGACAAGCTGTGGGTGAAGGAGGGCGCTGACCTGCCGTACCGCTGGCTGCACGGCTATGGCCACTACCACGAGACTTACACCAGGCTGGACGGGGAATGGAAAATCCAGACCATTCGCCTGACCCGCCTGCGCATTGATGCAGGCTGACAGCACGGCGTTGAGACAAAAACAAGCCGGGGCAAAACACCCCGGCTTTTTTGTTGCGGCGGGACCTCTGCCCCACTGCCGCCTATTTTTTCTGGCTGCCGACTTTGCGCCAGCCAAGCACGGCGCCGAAAATGAAGCTGGAGACCGCCAGCACCAAAATCGCAAGACCGGGCCCGCCCCTCTCCGAGAACGGCTCCAGCGCGAACTGGGCGATGAACGGCCCCATCATCATCGCACCGCGCACGATACCCACGGCACGGCCCCGGTTGCTCTGACTTGACCGCTGAATGGCTTGCACATTGAGGCTGGGCAGCACCAGCCCGATGCCAAGACCCTGCACGGCCAGACAGAAAGCCGCCACGATCGCATTGCCGGACAGGGCCGCGAGCGCCAGACCAAGGCCGCACAGAACCGGGCCGATAACGAAAATCTGCGTCAGGCTGAGCTTGCGGCGGACCGGACCATAGATCAGGCCCGCAACGCCCACCATCAACGCCGCGCCCAAGGAATAAACGGCAATGCCGGTGGCGGTGGCAACGCCCAGATCCTGCAACAGGAACGGCGTATAGAGCGACGAGCCGGTGCTGATGCTGCCTGCCACAAGCCCGAGCGCGCTAAGTTCGACAACCGGCAAGCGGCCCGTATCGGCAGGGGCCTCCTGACTGTGGGTGGCCGCACCCCCGCCCCGGCTGAAACCGAGCATCACCGCAATGGCGAGCGGAAAGGCAATGGCATAGAGCAGGAAGGCATGACGCCAGCCGGAATCCGCCAGCACCCCGGTCAGCGGGTTGACGATGAGCAGCGACAGCGTGCCGACCGCCAGCACAAGGCCAAGCCAGCGGTCGCGCTCATTGCCTTCCCACGCCTGCCCGATGGCCGCCACGATGGCCGAGCCGAAAGCGCCGAGCAGCGCCCCGATGGCGAAACGGGCCACCAGAACCTGTATGAGCCCGGTGCTGAACATAACGGCGCACCCGGCAATGCCGCAGCCGATGGCCGACCACAGCATGACCACGCGCAGACCGAAGCGGTCTGCCAGATAGCCGCCGATCGGCGCGCCGACGAGCGTGCCGATGCCAAGCCCGGTCACCACCATTTTGACCAACACGCCATTGTCCGGCGTGCCGAATTCCTGATTGATGAACGGCAGAAGGGGCACAACGGCCCCGGTCGCCAGGGCACTGAGTATGCCGTAAAGAATAATGGCGGCCTTACCCGGCGCGCGAATTTCCAGTTTCATGTGAGCGTCCCTCCCCCTGGACCAAACACGACGAACATGCACGATGCGCGGCGGCTTGTTGTTATGTTCTGCCGCGCATCATGGAAAAGCTGTGGGCGTTACTGCGCGACAGCGCCGCCATCCACCGCCAGCGCTTGCCCCGTAATGAAGCTTGCCCGGCTGGAGCAGAGCCAGAGCACCGCATCGGCCACTTCCTCCGGCTGGCCGAAGCGGCCCATGGGCGCCAAAGCCTCCATGTGCTGGCGGGCAGCCGGATTGACATCCAGAATTTGCTGGGTCATGGCGGTCTCGATCACGCCGGGGCATACCGCGTTCACGCGAATGCCCTGACGCGCATAGCGCAGCGCCGCCGAGCGGGTGAGGCCCACAACGCCATGCTTGCTCGCCGTGTAGGCGGGCTGGGCCGGGTTGCCGACCAGACCGTTGATGGAGGACGTGTTCACAATCGAACCGCCGCCATTCTTCAGCATCTGCTCGATCTCGTACTTCATGCAGAGCATGACGCCCTTGAGGTTGACATCAAGGGAGAAGTCGAAAACCTTCTCGTCCCATTCATCCTTGCGCAGATCGTTGACGCCCGCATTGTTGAAAGCGCAGTCAAGCCGCCCGTAGGCCGCAACGGTGCTCTCGACCAGCGCCTTGACCTCTTCGGACTTGCTGACATCGGCGCGCACGAAAATCGCCTCGCCGCCGCTGGCCTTGATGAGTGCAACGGTTTCCTCGCCCCCGGCCACGCTGACGTCAGAGACGACGACCTTCGCGCCGTCCCGCGCAAACCCGATGGCCGTTGCACGGCCAATGCCGCCGCCCGCGCCTGTGACAATTGCAACCTGACCGGTGAACCACTGCTCCGCCATTGTCCTCCCCATCTATGCTTTTGCGCAAGCCTAGGGCGCGCCTCCAGAGGAGGCAACGAATAATCCGTCCGGAAGCACCATTAATGCGGAACAATTATTCACTATGTTTTCGCATGTGAATCAATTCACGCCCTGCGCACAAC
>JAEZBH010000178.1 GCA_023427285.1 Pseudomonadota bacterium | reverse complement strand
TCTCCTGGCGGGGTAGGACATGCTCTCGGATATCGCCCATCACGCCACCCAGTCGGCGCTTCGGCAACGCAATGGCCTGCTTGGCCTGTGCGGGCTGCTGATCGTGCTGTGCATCTGTCTGGTGCTGGCGCTTTTGTCGAGGAACGAGCGGGTGGTCCTGGTTCCAACGCTGTCGGCGCGGGTCGGCCTCAGCGCGTCCCAGGTCTCGCCGGATTATCTCGAGCTGGTGACGCGGGACGTTGCCTATCTGATGCTCAACCGGTCGCCCTCGGGTCTCGACTACTGGATGGAGGAGATCCTGGCGTTGGTGCATCCGGCGGCACATGGCCCCGTCAAATCCGAACTCGTCAAGCTGGTCAGCGAGCAGCGCGGCTCGGACGTCTCCCAGTCCTTCCGGCTGATGCAGCTGCGCGTCGATGCGCGCGGCCTGACGTCGGAGGTCTCGGGCGAACTGGCAACGATTGTCGGTCATCAGGTGGTGGCCAAGGCGCGGCGGACGTACCGCCTGACCTGGCGCTACGCGGGTATGCGCCTGTGGCTGATGGCCTTCGAGGACATCACGCCGCCGGACACGCAGGAGGCTTTATGAGAGCGCGGTTGCTTGGAAGCCTGATCGGCCTTGTCCTGCCGGGGGCGGCGACGGCGGATCAGCATCTGATGGTGGCCGACAACGGCACCGTCGCCTGCAGGGTGTCGGAGCGGGATCTGACGAGGCTTGCGCTGATTGGCGACAGCTTCGCCAGTGTCTCCAAGGTCGGCACCGGCCAGCCGTACAATGATTTTTCGATCCAGCACGAGCCGGTGCGCGGTGACCTTTATCTGTCCGTGCCCGAGCTCTATGCGCCGCGTTCGCTCAGCTTCTTTGCCACGACCACCAAGGGTTATACCTATAAATTCCAATGCACGATCGCCGCGGTCGGGGCCGAGCAGATTTTCCTGACCAACCCGGCGATCTCCGAGGCTGCGGCCTCACGCTGGGAGCGGCAGACGCCGGAGCAGGCAACGGCCATTCGGCTCATTCAGGCCATGTACGCCGATCAGCTGGTGGAGGGCTACCGGATCCGCCAGCCGGCCGGCGGCACGCGGCGTCTGGGCAACCTCAGGGTGCGCGTTGCAAGCTTTTATGAAGGGGCGGCGCTCCAGGGGCAGGTGATCGCCGTCCACAATGTCGGGCGTGCCCCCGCGACTGTTGCAGAGCATATGTTCGGCTCCGAGCGGGCCGTGGCGGTCGCGATCGGACAGCCTGAGCTCGGGCCGGGGGAGGCAACGACGGTCTGGCTGGTCGAGCGGGCAGGAGGCGGACATGGCAACTGAAGCCTCGGGCGTCTCTGGCCTCAATGAGGAGGTCGCCCGCAAGCAGCGGCTTGTGCTTGCCGGTCTCCTCGGCGCGGTCCTGGTTGGCGCAGGATGGTGGATCCTGGCCGATGAGGGCGGGGGAGACGAGGCGGCGCCCGAAGAGATCAAGGTTGATATGGGCGGCCTCGTCAACCGCAATGTCTCCCAGCGGGAATGGATCTCGCTGTCCGAGCAAAGGCTGCGGGCGTCCGAGGATCGGCTCAAGAAGCTGGAGAACCAGTCGCGAACGATCGAGACCCTGCGCAGCGATCTGGCAAGCGTGCGTCAGCAGAACAGCGACATGCAGCAGGATGCCCAGCGGGTGATCGAAGCCTACGAGGCGGAAAACCAGGCCCTGCGCCTCAAAGCCGCGGCTCCGCCTGTCCCCGCAACGTCTAGGCCCGGCGCGCCGGATCCCTATAAGCCGGTCGCAGCGGCAGGCGCGCCCTTGCCCATAGCCTCCGCTCCCCTGCCAGCCGCGGAGGTCAAGATCGTCAGTTTTGCGGCCGGACCCAATCCGCCCAAGGGGCGCAAGACAAGCGCCGCCGAGGCCGCGCCGCTCATTGTCGAGGATAGCCCGGATTATTTGCCGCCCAACAGCTATGCGCCGGCAATCGTGGTGGTCGGCGTCGATGCGTCAACCGGGGTCGGCTCGCAGGCCGACCCTTTGCCAGTCCTTTTACGCATTACGGGGCCGGCCCGGTCTGTTGTCGCTGGCGATACGGTGCTGAAGACCCGCATCGAGGGATGTCTGGTCAATGGCGCGGCCCGCGGCGATCTCAGCGCTGAGAAGGTTTACGTCAAGCTTCAGCGCCTGACCTGCGATCAGCCGGGCGGCGGCACGGCCGTTGCCGAAGTGAAGGGGTTCCTTGCTTTTGGCGGCAAGACCGGGGTGCGCGGACAGGTGGTCAGCCGGGAAGGGGCGCTGGTCGGCCAGGCGTTTCTTGCGGGGATTGCCGGCGGCTTCGGCCGGGGGTTTTCCGCCAATGCCGACGCGGCGCTGTCGGGTGTGCGCGTCACAACCGGAGGCAAGCGCGATGAGCTGTCAACGGGCGATATCGCCAAGGGCGGGCTCGGGCAGGGCGTATCGACGGCGGGCGACATGGTCGCCAAGTACCTGATCGAGCGGGCCGAGCAGTATCAGCCGGTCGTCGAAATGCCGACGGGCATCGAGGTCGAGGTGGTGTTCCTGGACGGAGCCTTTGTGAGGGCAGAGCGATGAGACGGTGGAGCCGGGAAGCGGGGCGCTGGTTTCGGGCCAGACCTGGTACGTCAGGGATGGCGGCCCTGGCGCTCATTTCTGCAAGTCTTGCAGCGCTCGCCGTGGCTTGGGGCCCGGCGGTCAACGCGCCGCTGCGCCTTGATACGAACAAGAGCATCATCGCGCGCCTCAAGGAGCGTTTGCCTAACACCGAGATCAGCGCGGTTGACTGTCAAACACTCGAGGGTTTGTGCGAGGTCATTGCTGGCCCCAATCTGTTTTACACGGACCCACAAGCCCGCTTCCTGGTGATCGGGCGGGTTTATGATCTCGAGACACGGGCGGATGTGACGGCGGCGCGCCTGCTTGAGGTCTCGCCCGACACCCTGGCCCGCTCCGCGCCGACACGCAGCGAAGCGCCGCGCCGCGCGGCCCGGAAAATCGATCTGGCCAGCCTGCCCAAAGCAGGCGCCATTGCCTGGGGGCGCCCGGAGGGGCCGCGCGTCATCGTCTTCAGTGACCTTGCCTGTCCCTACTGCCGGATGCTGCACCAGGCGCTGGCAAGGGCCGGGGCGCGGGTTGAGGAATATCCGATTGCGATCCTGAACAGCCGGGCGCAGGCCGAGGGCGTGCTGTGCGCGCGTAACCCGGCCGCGGCGCTCGCGGCGCACTACCGTGGGCAGGCAATTCCCGCCGGTCAGCCCAGCCCTGCGTGCAATCCGAAAGTGCTCGCGACCAATCAGGCGTATTTCGAGGCGAAGGGCTGGCAAGGAACGCCGGTGCTGATCCGCGGCGATGGCCAGGTGCACATCGGGGCCCTTGATCTTGCCGGGCTCAAGGCCTGGCTGGCGGAGGAGGCAGCAGGATGAGACAGGCAGCAACACCAAAGGCACTCAGGGCGGCGGGCATGGTGCTGGCGTGCTTGATGTTGGCGGGATGTGCCGGCTGGGGCAGCAACGTACGCGGCGCGTTTCGCTGCACGGCCCCGGATGGGACATGCGCGCCAACGGCCGAGATCGATGCCGAGGCGGTCAGGGCCCTCCAGACCCGCGGTGCCCCTGACGTCCCGGGCCGCCCCGAGCTTGGGCGCACGGTTGGCGCTGCCAATCTTGAGCGCGCCCCGGAGCGGGTGCTGAGGATCGTGTTCTACCCGCATATTGATGCGCAGGGCGCGCTGCACGAAGAGGCTGTCGTCCACGCCGTGGTCGACGGGCACGGCTGGCAGACGCCGCAAGGCAGGCGGAAGGCAGACGGCGAGGCGGCTCCCGAAGGGGCACTGCCGCCTGCCACGTCCGACCCCGAGGGAGGCGCATGATGAGCCTGCTTGATCGCCTGGGGCAAATGCTGTTCGGCGACGAGAGGGATCGCAACCAGACGCATCCTGCGTTGCGCCTCGACCAGCTGTCGGCCTTCCTGCCATGGCGGGTCTACGACCCGGCATCCGGGCTTTACCTCAATCGGCAATCGCGCGGGTTCGTTCTTGAGGTCGCGCCGCTGGTGGGCGCGACCGATCAGGTCGGCGAGATCCTGACGCAGTTCTTCTCTGATGGCCTGCCGCCGGGCGCGCGGGTGCAGGTGCTGCACTGGATGTCGCCGCGGATCGGACGCGTGGTCGATGGCTGGTTTGCCCTGCGCTATGCCGCGGGCGGCGTTTACGAACAGATGGCGCGGCATCGCGCCGAGCATCTGAAGGCGGGCGTTTGGGCGTCGCTGTCGCAGGACGCGCCGTTTCATGTGCGCCAGCACCGGGTCATCCTCTCGGTCGGCGTGCCGGTCACCGCAAAAGCCGGGCCGGAAGAGCTGACGGCCACGCGCGATGCCTTGCAGTCCGCGCTGAAGAGCCTTGAGATTGACAGCCGGGGGCTGGGCCCCGAGGCGCTTATCGAGCTGGTTGACGAGTTGACGTCGCCAACGACGGCAAGCGCTGCTGATCCGGTTGCTTATTGCGCGCTTGACCCGATCGCCGACCAGGCGGTGCGGCGCGACATCGAACTCCAGATCGAGCCGGCCCGCATGCGTCTGCGCACCGAGCGGTTCCGCATGGTTGGGCGCGAGGCGGATGGCACGCCGCGGATCGGCGCGGTGTTGCCCGACTGCTTTGATCTGCGCCACTTCGGCGTCCGGGCGATCCCGAAACGCTGGGCTCCCTGGGACATGGCGCGGCTGATCGGAGACCTGTTTTCGAGCAAGCTGCGCATGCCATGTCCGGTGGCGACGATCTGTTGTTTTATTGTGCCGGACGAAACGACCGCGCGGTCAAGAGCCAACTTCAAGTTCATGCGCACGACGAGCCTTGCCGAGAGCCGCTCCGCCCGGTTCGTGCCGGGCCTGCGCGAACAGCAGGCCGAGTGGCAGTATGTCCAGGAGCAGCTCAGCAACGGGCGCAAGCTCGTGCGCCTGTATTACGGGCTGTTGATGTATGCGCCCGAGGGGCAGGGTGACCGCTACGAAGAGCAGGTCCGCTCGGTCTACAGCGCGGCGGGCTGGGAGCTGATCGACGAGCGCTTTCTGCAGATCCAGGGGCTGCTGGCGGCCATGCCCCTCAGTTTTGCCGACGGCCTTGCCGAGGACATGGATCGCCTCAAGCGGCTGAGGACCCGCCTGACGACCGAAGCCGCAAGTCTGGTGCCGGTCCAGGGCGAGTATCTGGGCGGCGGCTTGCCCCACCTGCTCCTGCTCGGCCGGCGCGGACAGCCGTTCTACTGGTCGCCGTTCGAGAATGCGGCGGGCAATCACAATGTGGCGGTCATCGGCAAGTCGGGGTCGGGCAAGTCGGTGTTGCTCCAGGAACTGGTCGCGGCCTTGCGCGGGGCAGGGGCGCGCGTGCTGGTGCTGGATGACGGGCGCTCGTTCGAGCACAGCGCCCGGCTGCAGGGCTGCCAGTTCGTCGAGTTCACGCTTTCTTCCGGCATCGGGCTCAATCCGTTCTCGATGGTGGATGCCGAACGGGCGGCGGCGGACGAGGATTACCGCCTCGAGTGCATGACCTTTATCCGCACGATCATCGGCCAGATGGCGCGCTTTACCGGGCAGTTGACCGACGCGGAGCGCGGGCTTGTCGACGAGGCGGTCAACCGGGTGTGGCAGCAGCGCCAGACTGGAGGCTCAATCGATGATGTGGCGGACGGCCTCGCCGAAGACGCAGTGATGGGGGCGAACCTTGCGGCCAGCCTCAAGCCCTACCGGACGAGCGGCACCTACGGCAGTTTCTTTGCCGGGCCGGCAACGCTCAGCCTTGAGGCGCCCTTTGCGGTCTTCGAAATGGCGGAGCTGCGCAACAAGGTGGAGTTGCGCGCCGTGGTTCTGGCAGCGATCCTGTTCTCGATCATGCAGATGATGATGAACCGGCCGCGTCAGGAGCTAAAGGCGATCCTGCTCGATGAGGCGCACCAGCACCTCAGGGGCGGCTCGATCGCCGAGGCCGTGGCGCTGCTCGCGCGCACCATCCGCAAATATCGGGGCAGCCTCATCACCGCGACCCAGTCGCTCAACGACTATTACCTCGAGGAGGGCTCGAAGGCGGCGCTTGAGAAC
>JAEZBH010000100.1 GCA_023427285.1 Pseudomonadota bacterium | reverse complement strand
GCCATCTGGAAGACCTCGCCGCCAACCCCAACGGCATCATCATCGGCCAGCAGCTTGCCGATCGCTTCCGCATCGACATGGGCGACAACCTGTCCGTTGCCGCGCCCAATGGTCAGGTGCGGGTGTTCAAGGTGATCGGCATCTTCCGCACCGGCAATCAGGGGTATGACGAGAGCCAGACCTTTGCCGCCCTCAAGCGGGTACAGGCGCTGATGGACCGGCCCAACGTTGCCAACAGCTTCGTGCTGCAACTGGATGATCCGATGCAGGCCCGCAGCACGGCGGCGCGCATCGAGGCGCTGGTCGGCTACAAGGCGGTGTCCTGGCAGGAGGCGAGCGAGGACATCACCAGCCTGCTCAAGGTGCGCAACATCATCATGTATTCCGTGGTCAGCGCCATTCTGGTGGTGGCCTCCTTCGGCATTTACAACGTCATCTCAACGGTGGTGCTGGAAAAAACCCGAGACATCGCCATCCTCAAGTCCATCGGCTTCAACGCGCGGGACATCCGGCGCATCTTTCTCATGGAAGGGCTCATGCTCGGCGCACTTGGCAGCGTGGCCGGGTGCCTGCTCGGCTGGGGCATCATCTATGGCCTCAGCAAGGTGACGCTGCGCCCGCCCGGTGCTGTCGAGCCGGTAGAGATGCCGGTTTACTGGGGCGCTGACCAGTTTGTGCTGGCCGCCGCCTTTGCGGTTCTTGCAGCCGTTGGCGCGGCCTATCTGCCTGCGCGCAAGGGCGGGCGGGTGCAGCCGGTTGATATTCTGCGGGGCGCGGCATGATGCAATCGCCCGACATGCCGGTCATGAAGGCCGAGAACCTCAGCCGCGTGCTGGAAGGCGAGGTTCAGGCCGTTCTGGTGCGCGATGCCTCGGTTGAAGTGCATCGGGGCGAGATGGTCGCGATCATGGGGCCGAGCGGCTCGGGCAAGTCCTCGCTCCTCTACCTGCTCGGGCTGCTCGACCGGCCAACCACCGGCACGATCTGGCTGGACGGGCAAGACACCTCCGGCATCTCGGATGAAGAGATGGCCCGCATCCGGCTGGAGAAGATGGGCTTCGTGTTCCAGTTCCATTTCCTGCTGCAAGAATTCTCCGCGCTCGACAATGTGATGCTGCCCATGCGCCGCCTTGGCGGCGTGAGCGTGGGCGCGCAGCGCGACCGCGCCTTTGGCCTCCTTGCCGAGTTGGGGCTGGGCGATCACGCCCACAAGCGCCCCGGCCAGCTCTCGGGCGGGCAGCGCCAGCGTGTCGCCATTGCCCGTGCGCAGGCCAATGATCCGCTGGTGATTCTGGCAGATGAGCCGACCGGCGCGCTCGACAGTCACTCCAGCCTCGTGGTGCGCGATACCCTCAAGCGATTGGCCAAGGAAGAAGGCCGCACCATCATCTCCGTCACCCACGAGGCCCGCTTCGCCGAAGCCGCCGACCGCATCATCACGATTGTCGATGGCAAGGTTCAGGCTCCGCAGTCCGGGGGGTAGATTATTGCAGGAGGGTCTGTAACCCTCCGGCACCTCCCTTTCATTTGTCGGGCGTGCGCTTCATGCAGGGCGCGGCCCTTTCAACGAATGGGGGTGTGGGGGTTATAGAGCGACTTTCGAGCAAAACGCATGTTTTGCGGTTAAGAAAGCGCGACCAACAAAGGATTTGAGAAGCGGGCGACCTGCTTGCCGAGCTGGTCGCAAACCGCTCTAGACCCCCACAAAACAGCAAGAGTTCCGCAATCAGCGCACGGCTCGGGTTGACGCCTGCCGGGGGCTTCGCCAAATCAGATGCATGACCAAGCCGCTTTCCTTTGATGACCTCCAGGCCGACTTTGAACTGTTCGACGACTGGGAGGACAAGTACCGGACGCTCATCGAGCTGGGCCGGACGCTGGAGCCCATGCCCGAGGCGCTGAAGACGGACGCGACCAAAGTGCGCGGCTGCTCCAGTCAGGTGTGGTTCTTTGCCGAGCCGCGCGAGGGCGGGCGTCTGCATTTCCTGGGCGACAGCGACGCGCATATCGTGCGCGGGCTGGTGGCTGTCCTGTTCCTGCTGTTTCAGGACAAGACCCCGGCGCAGATTCAGGCCATCGACGCCCGCGCCAAGCTGGGCGAGCTGGGCCTTGCGGGCCATCTCTCGCCCACCCGCACCAACGGGCTCTATTCGATGGTGAACAAGATCCAGTCTCTGGCGCAGGACGCGGCATGACGACCTTTTCCACACAGGCGCCGTTCGGCGTGAAGGTTCCCGGCACGCCCTTCCATGAGGATATCGGCATCCGCTTTGCGGAATACGGCGAGAACTGGGCCTCGCTGGAGCTGGTCTATGATCCCAGCCTCGACGGCTACGGCGAGCCGGGCGTGATCTCTGGCGGCGCGGTTTTCACCCTGATGGATGCCACCTCCGGCACAGCCGTTGCGCTCACCCGCCAGGAGCTGACGCCGATGGCAACGCTCGACCTGCGGCTGGACTACCTGCGCCCTCCCCACGCGGGCCAGAACATCCGCTCGCGCGTCGAGTGCTATCGCCTGACGCGCCGGTTCGGCTTTACGCGGGGCATTGCCTACAACGATGATCCGAACCACCCGATCGCCCATGCGTCGGGCGTCTTCATCATCTCTGGGGCTTAAAGAGTAAGAGGGGCGTTCCATGCCGCTGCGTCAACTGATCGCCGATCTGGCAACCGCCTCTGTGCGCGAGGGCGCGTTCGAGCAGCCGCCGTTCGCCGCCAAGATGGGCTTCCGCTATCAGGCAACCGATGAAGGCGTGATGCTGCTGATGCCGTACCGGCCCGCCGTGATCGGCGCGCCGGGCCGTCTGCATGGCGGCTCGATTGCGGCCCTGCTGGAGTTCACCGGCCTTGTGGCGGCGGTTGAAGAGACCATTCGCAGCCATGGGATGCCGGAAGCCCTGCCGCGCCCCGTCAACGTGACCGTTGAATATCTGCGCGAAGGCCAGCCCGAAGACACCTACGCCATCGCCAAGGTGACGCGCCTTGGCCGCCGCGTCGCCAACATCCGCGCCGAGGCATGGCAGTCCTCGCGCGAGCGGCTGATCGCCACCGCCGACATGAACATGGTGATGGACGGCGAGTAACGCCTCCGGGCCTTGCTGATTTTAGGGCAGTTTGTAATCAGCTTGCATAGGATGCGAGGGTCGCAGACCCTCGCGCTCCCATTCGTTTTTCCGGCGAGCCTGCTCCAGATGCATGAGCGCTCTGAAGAACTGAATTCTGGATAGGGCCGCACCCGTCATCCCGCGCACGGCCCTGAAACGAATGGGAGTGCAGAGGGTCCGCGACCCTCTGCGAAAAAACCTTCAAACCTAAAAAACGAGGCCCTACTTGGCGGAGGCCGTGCGCTTGTTCAGCAGCTCGTAAGCCTTCTGCACTTCATGGAAGCGGGCGGCGGCGGCGGGATCGTTCGGGTTGTGGTCCGGGTGGTTTTGCTTGGCCAGCTTGCGGTAGGCGGTCTTGATTTGCGCGTCGGTCGCACCGTTGTCGAGGCCAAGGGTGGCCAGCGCCTCGCGCTCGGGCGACAGGCTGTTCTCCGAGAACGGGCTGGCCTGACGGAAGCCGCGGCTGGCGCGTTCTTCCTCGGCGGCGCGGGCGGCGGCTTCCTCGGGCGTCATGCCTGCAAAGTAGTTCCAGCCCTTGTTGTATTCCGCGGCGTGCTCCTGACAGAACCACCACTTCTCGTTGCTGTGGGGGGATTTGGGGGCAGGGCATTCCCCGCGCTGGCCGCAGCCGTCGCGGTCGCACAGGCGCACGGCTTCGGGTTCGCTCTCGTGGCCATAGGCCCGCCAGCGCGGAAAACCCCAGTCCATGCTGCTGCGCCGTACGCGCGCCATTGCCAGCTCCTGTCGAGTTACGTGACGCAAGACGTTCACATACGGTCGGGAGCGGGGTCAAATCAAGCCGCAGCAGTTCAACATTCCAAATGTTGCGGTGAAGCTGCTCAGGATGCGGCGGCAGGCCACGCTGCATTCTGTGCAGCGCACAAAGAAAAACGGGCCGGGAGTTGCCTCCCGACCCGTTTCCTTTGTCCTTGCGGAGCGTGCGGCTTAGGCGGCCTTGGGGGCGGCCTTCGGCGCTGCCTTCAGAACGCTTTCGTCAACGTGCGCCTCGAACTGGGCGAAGTTGTCGATGAACTGCTGCACCAGCTTCTGGGCGGTGGCGTCGTAGCCTTCCTTGTCGGCCCAGGTGCTGCGCGGATCGAGCAGACCAGCGTCAACGCCCGGCACCGACACCGGAACCTCGAAGCCGAAGTTCGGGTCAACGCGGAACTCGACGTTGTTCAGCGAGCCGTCCAGAGCTGCGTTCAGCAGGGCGCGGGTTGCCTTGATCGGCATACGGTTGCCAACGCCGTAAGCGCCGCCGGTCCAGCCGGTGTTGAC
>JAEZBH010000052.1 GCA_023427285.1 Pseudomonadota bacterium | reverse complement strand
CTTGGCGGGAGCCGGAGGCGACCACAGAGCCTCTCCCTGTCGCGTTGCTGCAAAAGCCGCTGGCGTTTGGTACCCAAGGCCGCTGTGCGGGCGTTCCTGATTGTAATGGTGATGCCACTGGCCGATGAGGCGCCGGGCCTCGGCCAGGCTAGCAAACCAGTTCTCATTCAGGCATTCGTCTCGGAACTTGCCATTGAAGCTTTCGACATAGCCATTCTGCATCGGCTTGCCCGGCTGGATGAACTGTAGCCGCACGCCGGTTCGCAGCGACCACAGGAACATGGCCTTGCTGGTAAACTCCGGGCCATTGTCCATGACGATTTCCTCAGGCAAGCCATGCAGACTGGCCAGGTGATCCAGAAAGCGAACCACCCGCTCGCCTGAGATTGACAGGTCGACCAACTGGCCGGGGCTTTCCCGGGTGAGGTCGTCCACGATGTTAAGAATCCGGAAGCGGCGTCCCGAACACAGGCTGTCGGACACAAAGTCCATCGACCAGCGCTGGTTGCGTCGCTGCGGCACGCTCAGCGGCAACCGTTCCCGCCCAGACAAGCGCTTGCGCTTTTTTGTTCGGACCAACAGGCCTTCCTCGCGGTACAGACGGTATGTCTTCTTGTGGTTGAGCATGAACCCCTCCCAACGCAGCAGAACATGCAGACGCAGGTAGCCGTAACGGCGATGCTGCCCGGCCAGCGCCTTGAGCCGCTCGCGCAGCGCCTCATCGTTTGGTTTACGAGGGCAATACCGCGCCACGGACCGGTGCACGCCCACCACCTTGCAGGCCCGGCGCTGGCTAATCCCCTTCGCGGACATCAGCCAGACCGCAACCTCCCGCAAGGCAGCGGGCGTTACCAGCTCTTTCCCAGAGCTTCCTTGAGCAGGGAATTGTCGAGCAGAGTATCCGCCAACAGCTTCTTCAGCCGCGCGTTCTCATCCTCCAGGGCCTTCAGCCGCCTGGCCTCGGACACCTCCATCCCGCCGTACTTCGACTTCCAACGGTAAAACGTCTGCTCAGAAATGCCATACTTGCGGCACACCGCAATGGCCGGCTGCTCGCCCGCCTCGGCCTCCTTCAGGACCCCGATGATCTGTTCTTCGGAAAATCTATTGCGCTTCATCTGAGTTCCCCTTCACTCCAGTTTACGGGAAACTCACCTTCAGCGTGGACCGAAATCTGGGGGGAAGGTCAGCCGATGCTGGTTATGGTCTCAGCGCTCCCTTTCGCAAGGGATTGAGCGAACGAGGCCTTTTGTGGGCCGTCGGCATCCCGAAACATCAAAAGGTCTACCCTGCCGATATCGCGATGATCTTCCCGCAAGCCAGACGTGGATGGCCCCGCCTGCGCGCCATTCCCGAGACCGACTCCCTGGCGGCAGATAAGGTTCTCGCCCGGTCAAAATGGCGGAAAATTACCTGGCGGCAGGGAACCAAAGGGCGTTTGAGCGCCTCCTTTGCCGCTGTGCGGGTGCGTGTGGCCGATGGGCCGACCCAACGAATCCGCTTCATGGGTGGCCAGCATCTTCCTGGCGAGGAAATCTGGTTGGTCGGTGAACGCCGGGCATCGGGTGAGCATAAATATTATCTGTCGAACCTGCCCGACACTGCAGACCTGAAAACCTTGGCATCCACCATCAAGGCCCGCTGGAGCTGCGAGCAGGTCCATCAGCAACTCAAGGAAGAACTGGGCCTCGATCACTTTGAGGGACGACCCTGGGAAAGTCTGCACCGCCATGCCCTGATGACGATGATTGCTTTTGCCTTCCTCCAACATCAACGCCTGCGCCAGGCGGAGCGGAAAAAAATCTCAAGCGGTCCGCCGCCCGCGCCGAGTCTGCCTGCCATACGTCAGGCGCTTATCGGCGACCTGCTCGTCATCAAGCCACCTAACCGGTGCCCGTTCTGCACCAACCGCTCCCTCGAGCCGCCGTAATGGGCATCTGCCAAGGTAGTGCTAGTGGTCTGAGTTGGAAGTCCTTTTGCAGAAGCGTGCGACCTTGGCGAGAATGTCATCGGCAGATTTGGTCCAGATGAAGGGTTTGGGTCGCGCGTTGTTTTGCTTGATATAACTGTCGATGGCCTGTTCCAGATGTGCCGTACTGGTAAAGACCCCGCGCTCGAGCCTGCGGCGGGTCAGCACAGAGAACCAGCATTCAACGAGATTGAGCCACGACGCGTAGGTTGGTGTGAAGTGCAGATGCCAGCGTGGGCGCTTTACGAGCCAGTCCTGGATGATCGGGGCCTTATGGGTCACCAGATTGTCCAGGATGAGGTGGACTTCCAGATCAGATGGCACAAGCGTCTCGACCTCGTCGAGAAAACTGCGGAACTCGATGCTACGGTGCTGCTGCGTGCACCGGCCGATTACCCTGCCGGTCCTCACGTCCAGGGCGGCGAACAGGTCCGTGGTGCCGTGGCGCCGATAATCATGGCTCCGGCGCTCGGGCTGGCCAGGTTGCATAGGCAGAACCGGCGCTGTTCGCTCGTTGGCCTGGATCTGCGGCTTTTCATCGACGCAGAGAACCAAGGCATGATCCGGCGGATTCAGATAGAGCCCGACAATATCCCGCACCTTGTCGACGAACAACGGATCTGTCGAGAGTTTCCAGTCCTGCGTCCGGTAGGGCTGGAGCCCGAAGGCGCGCCAAATGCGACTGACAGCCGATTGGGTCATGCCAACTTTGGCCGCCATGTTGCGCGTCGACCAATGCGTTGCACCCCCTGGTGTTGTCTCCAGCGTCAGGGCGATCAGCCGCTCGATGGCCTCGTCGCTGATCGTGCGCGGCGCCCCGAATCGGGGCGCATCCAGCAGTCCGTCCGGACCCTGCCCGGCAAAGCGATCCCGCCAGAGCGCAACCGTTGGACGGCTGACGCCCAGGGTCCGGGCAACCTGACTGTTGGTGGCGCCCGGTTCGGCGCAGGCCAGAACGATCCGGGCGCGTTGGGCCAGACTTTGACTGGTCTTGTGCCGCCGCGTCCATGCCTCAAGACGCTGGCGATCCTCAGCCGACAAACTGAGCGGGGTTGCAGAAGGACCGGGCCTCGACGCCTCCAGCCATAACAGACACAACCAGAAAAACGCTCAGGCCGTCAGGACAGGGCCACTGCACAGAAACTTCCGCTTCAGACCACTAGGAGTTACCTTTTGCAAAACGTCCTGAAGCATGGCCTTGTCCAGGCTCAGGTCAGCGACAAGCCGCTTAAGCTTGGCATTCTCTTTTTCAAGTGGCCGCAGACGCTTCATCTCAGATGGCATCAGGCTGGCGTACCGCTTGCGTCAGTTGTAAAACGTTGCTTCGGGAATGCCTGCCTTACGGCAGACTTCCCCGATCGCTGGTCCGTCATCCGCCTGCTTGAGGACAAAGGCAATTTGCGCCTCGGTGAACTTCGACTTCTTCATGAAGATTCTCTATCTCCCGGCCACGGGATCATAACTGAAAAATCCAGCTCAGAATGGTCCCAATTCACGGCAGCACATCAATTGAAGCACGGCGCAAGAGCACGGCCATATCGGGAGACTTGATCGCGAGGTCCTCATCATCCTGTCGCTGGCAGCCCAGCCCACGACACGCCAGCTATGATGACCGGCCCAAAATATTACAAGTCCAATCCTTTTCAATCTATCACGCAGCCAGGCTGGCTATCAGCCGGCCCCCACAGTTCGTCATTACCTACTGTCTAAAATTCTCTCCAAGCCTTGATCCCAGTACGGTTGCCCTGCAAATCGTTCGACAAGCCAGTCGATGAAGACCCTCACCTTTGGTGCCAATTCGCGCGAACTGGGATAAAGCGCCCAAAGAGTTTGTGTCGAATCGAGCGGATACTCTGGTAGAGCTGGGACGAGCGCGCCAGATCGTAGCTCTTCCGCCGCGCACCAGGTGGCCATCAGGGCAATGCCTAGCCCCGCACAGGCAGCATCGCGCACCGCAACACCGTCATTGATTCGAAGGCCCGGGCTAATACGCTTCTCGATCAACTCCCCTTCCGTGCCCTGGAATGTCCAAAGATCAAGCGTCCCAACAACGAGGCAATCATGGTCCGAGAGGTCATCGGGCGATTTCGGTCGCCCGCGCCGTTCTATATACGCTGGGGACGCAACAAGGACCCGCTTATCGGGAGCGAGGCGGCGCGCCACAAAGGTCGAATCGCTGAGTTCGGCATATCGAACCGCCACGTCAAACGCCCCCTCCACTAGATCAACGATGCTGTCCGAGATACGCAAGTCGAGAGCCAATTCGGGGTAATGGCGGCAGAACTCGGGCAGACTTGGGACGATATGCATCCGCGCAAACGAGGCCGGAGCCGCCACCCGCAAGGTACCGCGCGGCGCAGCCTGTTCTCGACCGAGCGCAGCTCGGGCAACCTCCGCCGCTAGCACCACATTTTCCGCATGCGGCAGGAAAGCAAGTCCGTCCTCGGTCAAGGTCGCCTGACGTGTCGTTCGATGGAGAAGCCTGGCGCCAAGCTTCTTTTCAAGCGCCGCCAGTCTCGCGCTTGCCACTGCCGGAGTGAAGCCCAGGTCGCGGGCTGCGGCGCTGATGCTCCGGAGTTGAGCGATGCGCACGAACAAGTTCAGGTCATTCACGTCCATGACACCACTTTCAAATATTTATTGAAACTGATCTAGATTCATCCCCACTACCAGGGATTGTTGCGACTAATCAAATAGACATTATCGCAACGGTCCATACGTCATGGTCCGTCAATCAGCCTAGGTAATGAAAGGATATTATCATGACTAAGACCATGAAAGCAGCCGTTCTCACCCGCTTCGGCGGCCCGGACGCGTTCGAACTGCGCGATGTGCCTGTGCCGAAGGTCGGCCCGCGCCAAGTGCGGGTGCGTGTCCACGCCACCGCCGTCAATCCGCTAGATTACCAAATTCGCCGTGGCGACTATAGGGACTATGTATCACTGCCGGCGATCACCGGCCACGACATCTCGGGAGTTATCGAGGAACTGGGCTCGGACGTGGAAGAGTTCGCAGTCGGCGATGAGGTCTATTACACACCGAAAATCTTCGGAGATGCAGGCTCCTATGCCGAACAGCATGTAGCCGACGTTGAACTTGTAGGCCGCAAGCCCC
>JAEZBH010000014.1 GCA_023427285.1 Pseudomonadota bacterium | reverse complement strand
GCGCCTTACTGACAGTGCCGAGCTTGTCCGCTTCATTCGACAGGATTGCACCCGCCAGGTGCTGGGGGACCTGCCTGCCAGCAAGGAGCGTGATCAATGAAAGACCTCACTCGTCGTCAGACGCTTGTCGGCGCCGCCGCCATCGCCCTGCTTGCCGCTACGGAGAGCTTCGCCATGAACTCCAAAGACACCATCATCACAAACGCCAGGATCACGACATTGGACCGGGAAAATCCGACGGCCGAAGCCGTCGCGATCCGGGACGGAAAGTTCCTGGCGGTCGGCTCCGAGCAAGAGGTCCGCGCGGCTGCAGCACCGGATGCAACGGTCATCGATGCCAGGGGCCGCCGATTGATCCCCGGTCTCATCGATAGCCACATCCACGTGATCCGTGGCGGGCTCAACTACAACATGGAGCTGCGCTGGGAAGGCGTGCCGACGCTGGCCGATGCCATGGCCATGCTGAAGCGCCAGGCCGAGAACACCCCGCCGCCGCAGTGGGTGCGCGTGGTCGGCGGCTTCACCGAACAGCAGTTCGCCGAGAAGCGCCTGCCGACGCTGGAGGAAATCAATGCCGCCGCGCCGGAGACGCCGGTTTTTATCCTACACCTCTACGATCGCGCGCTCCTCAACGCTGCCGCGCTGCGTGCGGTCGGCTACACTAAGGACACGCCCAATCCGCCAGGCGGTGAGATCGTGCGCGACGCAAGGGGCAATCCGACCGGCCTGCTGCTTGCCCAGCCCAATGCGATGATCCTCTATGCGACCCTTGCCAAGGGTCCCAAGCTTTCGCCCGAGTATCAGCTGAACTCGACCAGGCATTTCATGCGGGAGCTGAACGGCCTTGGCGTTACCAGCGTCATTGATGCGGGCGGCGGCTACCAGAACTATCCGGATGATTACGAGATCATCGAAAAGCTGCACCAGGACGGCGATCTAAGCCTGCGCATCGCCTACAACCTCTTCACCCAGAAGCCGAAGGAAGAACTGGAAGACTTCGCCAACTGGTCGACGCAAATCAAGCCGGGCGACGGCGACGACACCTACCGCCACAACGGCGCGGGCGAAATGCTGGTTTATTCGGCCGCCGATTTTGAGGACTTCCGCGTCGCTCGTCCGGACATGCCGCCCAGCATGGAGGCGGATCTGGAGCCTGTCGTCCGCCTGCTCGCCGAGCGGCGCTGGCCGTGGCCGCTGCACGCGACCTACGATGAGACGATCAGCCGGGCGCTCGATGTATTCGAGAAGGTCAACCGCGACATTCCCCTGTCTGGCCTCAACTGGTTCTTCGACCATGCCGAGACGATCAGCGAGCGCAA
This sequence comes from Pseudomonadota bacterium, assembly GCA_023427285.1. Lineage (GTDB taxonomy): Bacteria > Pseudomonadota > Alphaproteobacteria > Sphingomonadales > Sphingomonadaceae > Pedomonas. Next base: position 5,010 of record JAEZBH010000014.1, on the reverse strand, counting down.
CATCGACCGGATCGCGGCACTCGGGGGCGGCATTGCGGTGCAGCACCGCATGGCTTTCCAGGGCGAGTATTTCGTCGAGCGCTATGGGGCAAAAGCGGCCGAGGCAACGCCCCCGATCACGCGGATGCTGGAGGCCGGCATACCTGTCGGCGCGGGTACAGACGCCACCCGCGTCGCCAGTTACAATCCCTGGGTGTCCCTCTCCTGGCTGGTCACGGGCAGGACGCTCGGCGGCCTGACGCTTTATCCGGCGCGTAATCGCCTCGATCGCGAGACGGCTCTGCGCCTGTGGACCGAGGCAAACACCTGGTTTTCCAATGAAGTCGGCAAGAAGGGGCAGATCAAGGCGGGGCAACTGGCGGACCTGGCGCTCTTATCGGACGATTATTTCAGCGTGCCCGAAAGCGAGATCGTCCACCTGCGCTCGGTGCTCACCCTCCTCGGCGGCAAGGTGGTCCACGGAGAGGGCGATTATGGTCCGCTTGCCCCGGCGCTGCCCCGGCCGATGCCGGACTGGTCTCCGGTTGCCACCTTCGGCGGCTATTACCGTGCGCCCGAGGCCGCCCGGAAGATGGCCTCAGCCTGCGGCTGCCATTCGGCCTGCGCCGTCCATGGCCATGATCATGCCGCAGCGCTTGGAACTGCGGTGCCCGCTGTCGACGTCCAGAGCTTCTGGGGCGCACTCGGTTGCGGCTGCTGGGCGGTTTAATCCGTGACGCCCCGCTCCATCTCATTACTGCTCGGGCAGGCCTGGGTGAGCCCCGCCCCAGGCGCTCCTGACGTTGCTTTCCGGTGGAGCGGCGTCGCCAAGCTGGCCGAGGCCGGGCACTTGGGCGGCGTTCTGGCGGCGATCCTTGCTGAAGAGGAGCAAGCCTGATGACGAAAACTCCAGTCCTGAGCGCCTCGCCGCTGCGCGTGCCGGTCTTCCGCGCGCTGTGGATCGCAACCATCGTCTCCAATGTGGGCACCTGGATGCACGACGTGGGTGCCGGCTGGCTGATGACGTCGCTGTCACCTGAGCCGCTGATGGTTGCCCTTGTTCAGGCGGCGACCACGCTGCCGATGTTCTTGCTCGCCCTGCCTGGCGGCGCCCTTGCCGACATTATTGATCGGCGCCGCCTCCTCATCGGCGCGCAAGGCTTATCGCTTATTGCGGCCGCCCTGCTGGCCGCTGCAAGCTTCGCAGGGCTGACGACGCCTGGCCTGCTCCTCGCCTTTACTGCCGTGATCGCCGCTGGCGCTGCGCTGTCAGCCCCGGCGTTCCAGGCGATCGTGCCCGAGCTGGTCCCGTTGCCTGCCGTTCAGCAGGCGGTTGCCCTCAACAGCCTTGGAATCAACATCTCGCGCGCCATCGGCCCGGCGCTCGGCGGCCTCATCATCGCAGCGGCTGGGCCGGGTGCAGTCTTTGCGCTGAATGCAGTCTCGGTCACCGGCATCATTTTCGTTCTGACCCGCTGGAGTCGCACGCAACCCGACACGCATCTGCCCGCCGAGCATTTCTTCGGAGCCCTCAGGGCCGGAGCCCGCTATGCCGCCGGCGCGCCCGAGCTTCAGATCGTGCTGGTCCGCAGCATCGGCTTCTTTCTGTTTGCCAGCGCGCTCTGGGCGTTGCTGCCGCTCATCGCCCGCCGGGAGCTGGGCCTTGGGCCCGGAGCGTATGGCGGCCTCCTCACCCTGATGGGACTGGGCGCGGTTGCGGGTGCCTGGCTCCTGCCGCGACTGCGCACCCGGCTGTCTCCCAACCGGGTGACCACCGCCGCATCCCTGCTCTTTGCCGTGGCAACGGCAGGCCTTGGTTTTGCCCAAGGCTTCGCCTCGTCCGGCGCCTTGCTGGCGGTCGGCGGCCTTGCCTGGATCGGGATGATGGCCTCGCTTAACGGCAGCGCGCAGGCGGCATCGCCTGCCTGGGTCAAGGCACGGGCGCTGGCGATCTACCTTGTGACCTTTCAGGGGGCAATGACCGCCGGCTCGGCGCTCTGGGGCACGCTCGCCGGCCACATCGGCATCCCCGCCACCCTGATTATCGCTGGCACGGGCCTGATCCTTGTGCTTGTGCCGATGGCGCTGCGCTTCCCCCTTGGCCAGCAGGCCGCCCTCGATCTGACCTCTTCCTCCCACTGGCCGACGCCGGTTATTGCAGGCGAGGTTAGGCCGGATCGCGGCCCGGTCATGATCATGATCGAGTATCACGTCAATAAGCCCCAGGTCCGGCAGTTTATGACGGCGATGCAGCAGATGAAGCGGATCCGCAAGCGGGACGGTGCGATCAGCTGGGGCGTCTATGAGGATGCCGCGCAGCCCGGCCGCATGATTGAGACCTTCGTTGTTGAAAGCTGGCTTGAGCATCTGCGCCAGCACGAGCGGGTGACCCATGCCGACCGGGAAAATCAGGAGGCGGTGCGGGCCTTCCATATCGGCCCCCATCCTCCCATCGTGCGGCACCTGATCCGTCCGGTATGAAGAACGTGATCCGCCTGCTCATGGGTCTGATCGTTTTGCCGGCCGGGGTCCACGCCCAGGTTCCCCAGACCAACTGGCGCTATGACGAGGACTGGTCAACTGTCGCCCCGGAGGATCCAGACAGTCAGCCCTGGTGGATGCCGGCCAAACACCTGCCGCTGAATGCACGAGGCGACATCTACCTCAGCAGCGGGCTGGAGGCGCGAGCGCGCTTCGAGGGCTTCTCCAACAACAACTGGGGCGGCGGAGCCGCGCCTGATGACGGCTATCTGTGGCTGCGCGTCCTGCCCCACGCCGATCTGCATGTGGGACCTGCGCGGGCCTTCGTGCAGTTGATCGGCGGCTATGCCAGCGGCGTCGAACCAGAAGAAGGCGGCGTCGATGAGACGGGCCTTGATGTTCAGCAAGCCTTTGCCGACTTGCGTCTGACGCCTGGCCGTCATGCCAGCCTGACGCTGCGCGGCGGGCGGGAGCTGATCGCCCTCGGCTCTGAGCGGCTGGTCGGCCTGCGCTATGGCCCCAACATCCCCCAGCCCTTCGATGGCGTGCGCGCCATACTGCAATGGGGCGGGACGCGCATCGACGCGCTCGCGCTGAAACCCGTCGATATAGGTACGGATAACATTGATGACCGGACGTCCCGAACGGAGCGGCTTCAGGGCATCTATCTGACCTCCCCTGTTCCCGGCCTCAGCAATTTTGACGCTTATGTGCTGGATTACGACCGGGACGACGCGTCCTTTGTTTCCGGAACGGGGCGCGAGCACCGCCAGACCTATGGCGTGCGCGTTTTCGGGAGCGCGAAAGGCTGGTCGTGGAACTGGGAAGCAATGGTGCAGCGCGGGCGCTTCGATGGCAGCCGCATCCGCGCCTGGTCCCTGGCGACGGAGACCTCTTATAAGTTTGCTGGCGCACCCCGTGCCCCCGAACTTCGCCTGCGCGCCAACATCGCCAGCGGCGACAAGGCCAGCACCCCTGGCAGGCTCGAAAGCTTCAATCCGATGTTTCCGAAGGGGAAGTACTTCGGCGAGCTGTCGCCGATCGGCCCTGTCAACATCATCAACGTTCACCCGAGCGTTGGCCTTGATCTCGGGCACGGGATGGCGCTTGATCTGGCCGCCGTTGCCTACTGGCGGGCCAGCCGCGGCGATGGCCTTTACGATCTGCCCGGCCAGCTGATCCGTGCGCCCGGTACAGGCCGCGCACGTCATGTCGGCACGCAGGCGGAAATGCTGCTCTCCTGGCAGGCAACAGACGTCCTGTCCTTCTCCGCCTCCTACTCGTTCTTTGAGCCAGGCGCGTTTATTCGGCAGAGCGGCCCTGCCCGCACCATTCAGATGATCGGCGCGGAAGTTCTTTTCCGCTTCTAGATATCGCCGAAGCCCGTCTCCTCAACGTCATCCTGGCCCAGCCCAACAAACTGATCGAGCAGCCAGGAGGCCGCCGGCCCGGGTGGCGTATCGCGGCGCCAGATGCCCGCGAAGCGATAGGTGCCGCCCGGATGATCGGGCATATTGAGGCGAACCAGTGTCCCTGCCACAAGGTCCGGCTCGATGAGTGGAAACGGCATGTTGCCCCAGCCGATCCCCTCCCGCAGCAACGCGTGTTTTGCGCCAAGGTCGGCCAGCCGCCAGGTCTTGGGGCTGAGCACCGAAAAATCCTTCCCCTCGGTGAAGCGCGAGCGGTCGATCAGTACAAGCTGGGTAAAATCGCGCCCCGCCCCCGGCGGAATACGTTCCATACGGCCTAGCGGATGGTCGGGCGCTGCGACAGGCACCATCGGCACCGAGCCTGCGGATATGCACTCTACGCCCTCGACCCCGGCGGCGAGCGGCCCGGAAATACCGATCACCGCAGTCCGGTTGAGGACCATGGCGGTAATCGCGCCAAGCGCCTCCACATGAAGCCGCAAGGAGACCGTTGGATACTCCCGCGCAAATGCGCGCAAGATGCGGCCAAGCCGTTCGGCCGGCAGCATTACATCGACCGCAAGATCGACTTCGGCTTCCATCCCGTCGAGAAGGCCCTTCACCTTGGCGCGCAGGCCATCCATCCCCTGTTCCACTGCCCGCGCTTCAGCCAGCACGGCCCGGCCAGCCATGGTCAGCTTGGGGCGGCGTGTTCCCTCCCGCTCGAACAGCGTCAGGCCCAGCTGCGCTTCCAGATTGGCGATGCCATAACTGATGACCGAGACAGCGCGATTGAGCTTTCGGCCCGCCCCCGCGAAACTGCCCGTATCCACGATCGCCAGAAAAATGCGCAACTGGTCGAGCGTGGGCATGCCCGGATTGTTCACTGTTCAAGTTCCTTGAACGTTTTCATCAGTTTTATCCCTTTGATCGGAAAAGCGCGCAATGCCTAAATTGAGCGCAACAGGGAAGCGCTTGCGCCCCTCAAGAAGAGACACTCCATGATTGAACTTCTACCAAGCTGCACGGAGGGTGACTCACGCAGAGGATTCCCAAACTGACGAAAACTGACGAAAGTCTGATTCAATGACGCCCTGCATTTGGAGGGCACAGCCATGGGATCCGCGATCGGCTTACGGAA
>JAEZBH010000005.1 GCA_023427285.1 Pseudomonadota bacterium | reverse complement strand
GTGCCGACCACTGTCGTCACCGAGGTCATGGTCGGCCTTATGGGCGCTGCGGCTTTTGCTGCGCGGGCTCTAGGCAACCGAAAGGAAAATGGTTAATGCGGAACGGTTAACGATGCCGCCGCCTCTTCCACGCTTCAGGGCATGGGGGTCGGCGGCAAAGTAATTTTGTTTCAGAACAGGGCGTTACTGTCGCTTTATGGTGCCGTGTACCCAAGGGTGCGAGTAACGTATGGCAAAGACCTTGAGGACTGCGTCAGTTGTGTCTCCCGAGTATTTGAATACTCTGACGGAGAAAACCGAACCAATTGCCTCCAATGCCTTGTCCGGCATTGCCCGCATGGCAACGGATGTTCTGGGTGTGCCGCTGGCGGTTGTGGCGGTGGCGGACGGCGAGCGTCTGCGGTTTCTGGCGGGCTTCGATTTCCCGCTGGCAGATATGCCCCTGTCTGCTTCCTTGCTTCTGCACCGTCTGCGCCGGGAGGGTCCGCTTTGCGTGCCGAACATGATGGCGGACCAGCAGCTTCGCCTGCATCCGCTGGTGACGGACGGGCCGTTGCTGCGTTTCGTGGCGGCCGCGCCGCTGGCAACGCCGGATGGCACGGTGGTCGGCTTCGTTGCCGGGTTCGATACGCGGCCCCATGCCGAAAAGGCGACGGCGCTCCAGATGCGGCTGCTCGGCGGGCTGGCGCAGCAGGCAGTGGCGCTGCTGGCCGCGCAGGGACGCGAACTGGCGGTGCGCAGCCGGTTGGAAGAAAAGCTGCGCTGCATTGAATCGATCACCCGGCAGCAGACGATCGGCGTCATTCATCAGGATTTCGATGGGCGGGTTCTGGCCGTCAACGACCTGTTCTGCACCCTGACCGGCCGCAGGGCTGAGGAACTTGAGCGCCCGTTGTTCCAGGGCCTGCTTCATCCCGAAGATCAGGAAGCCCTGCAAGCCTGCTTCCTGCGGTGCAGCCCGGCAGGCGAGAGCTTTACAACCGAATTGCGCTGGCTTCGCCCTGACGGGTCAACCCTTTGCTGCCGGGCGTACATCTTCTTTGTGCCGGACCGCACCGGCAAGAGCGCATCCATTGCCATGTTCATGAACGACATCACCGCGCTTCAGGAAGCCAAGACGGCTCTTGTTGACAGCGAGGCGCGGTTCCGGCTCGCCACGAAGGCGGCGCGGCTGGGCGTGGCGGACTATCACTTCAAAACCAGCTGGCTCACCTGGTCCGATGAGTTGCGGGCCATGATCGGTGCGTCGGAACAGGCTGCCCCCAGCCTGCGGCTGGCGCTGAAGGCGCTTCAGTCGCCCGAGCGGCAGCAGGCGCTGCGCTGGCTGCGGCGGGCGAGCTGGGGCAGGAAAATCTGCGCGGGCCTCATGTGCTTCCCATTCGCCGCCTGGACACGGGTGCGCAGCGCTGGCTGGAGGTGGGCGTCTGGACGGTGCTTGATGAAAACCGCCAGACCGCAGGCGATGCTGCGCGGGTTGTCATCACCACCCGCGACATTACAGACGAGAAGCTGCTTGAAGACCGCATTCTCTGGGCGGCAGGACATGATCCGCTGACGGGCCTTGCCAACCGCCGCCTGTTCGTCAAATGCCTCAACGAGGAATTATCGCGGGCCGGGCAGGATAAAACGCAGGTGGGGCTCCTGCTGTTCGATCTCGACAGGCTCAAGCAGATCAATGACACGCTGGGCCACGATGCCGGTGATTTTCTGCTGCGCACGTTTATCGACCGGCTGAACCGGCTGCGCCGGGAAGGCGATACGCTGGCGCGTCTGGGCGGAGACGAGTTTGCGCTCATCATGCCGGGTCTGACCTCCAAAACCCAGATGCTCGATCTGGCGCAAGCCGTGCTTGCGGGTATGAATGACCGCCTTGAGTTCGGCGGGCGTCCGCTCGAATGCCGCGCCAGCATCGGGGCGTCACTTTATCCTGACGATGGGCATGATGCCGCCAGCCTTCAGCGCAATGCAGACGTGGCGCTGTACCGGGCCAAGGCGCAAGGCCGCTGCCGTTTGGTGGTGTTCGAACCGGAAATGCGCTCGGAGCTTCAGCTGGTTTCATCCATGCTGGAAATGGCCCGGCAGGCGCTGGCAACAAACAGCATCATTCCCCATTACCAGCCCAAGATCGAGATGGACACCGGCAGGCTCACCGGATTCGAGGCGCTGCTGCGCTGGCAGCATCCGCGCCGGGGCATTCAGGGTCCGGGGCATATTGCTGCCGCTTTTGAGGATATGGATCTGGCCGAGGCGCTCAGCGTGCGCATGTTCAAGCTGGTGGCGCAGCAAATGCGGGCCTGGCTGGATGCGGGCTATGAGTTCGGTCATGTGGCGATCAACGCCTCTGCCGTTGAATTCCGGCGCGATAACTTTGCCGAGCGTGTTCTGGCTCAGTTGCAGGAGGCGGGCGTGCCGCCGCATTACCTTGAGCTGGAAGTCACGGAATCGGTGTTGATGGGCCATCAGGCCGATCGCGTGGACCGCATCTTGCGCACGCTCAGCAGCGCGGGCGTCAGCATTGCGCTGGATGACTTCGGCACGGGCTTTGCCTCGCTCTCGCACCTCAAGCGCTTCCCTGTCGATACCATCAAGATCGACCGCAGCTTCGTGCGGGATCTGGAGTACAACGCCTATGGCGGCGCGATCATTCGGGCCGTCATCAGCCTGGGCCGCAGCCTTGGCATGACCGTGGTGGCGGAGGGCATTGAGACCGACGCGCAGGTTCAGTTCCTCATCAACCACCAGTGCGACACCGGGCAGGGGTATTTCTTTGGCCGTCCGGCAGAAGCGGCGGCGGTTGAGCCGTTGCTTGCCGCGCCCGCCTCAGCCACCCAGACCAGCTTTCTGAGCTATCTGAAGTAGAACAGGCAGCGGCAGGGCTTGAGCATTCTGCTCCGGCCCTGCCTGTCTCGAATCTGCCTGTCTCGCTTTTGCCTGTTGCGATTAAAGTTCTTCGATTAAAGTGCTTCGGGGCGGGATGCGTCGTCCCGCGCACTCCGTTTCCTGGTCAGTAGTGGCGCTCTTCATAATCGCGCCGCCGCCGACGCTTGCCGCTGATGAGCGCCGCCGCCCACCCCACCGCGCCCGCAATCAGCAGGGAGCGCACCGGATGCTCTGATACGTTCCGGCTGACCTGATCGGTTGCGTTGCGCATGGTGTCCTTGGCATCGCCATACATTTGCTGGGCGCGGCCGGCCACCTGCCTGCGTAAGCCTTGCGCTTCCTGGCGGTTGTCGCCGGTTATGCTGCCAAGGCCTTCCTGCACCTGGCCGACACCGGTTTTCAGGGTGCCTTCCAAACGATCCTGATTCATGACTTCACTCCTGACGGTTTCAGCAAAATGAAAGCGGCAAACAACAACGGACGCTCATCCGTAAAGGCGCCACCAGAGGAACGAGGCCAGACCGGCCCTGTTCCCCGACATTCAATCAAGTCGCTTAAATCGCCTCCCGTCAGAGCGCACGGCGTCGGGCCGACCAGCGGTCGTCCCGGTCATCGCCTCGGAATGCGATCATGCCGAGAATGAACCCCAGAGCCGCTGCAATCATCACCGCTGGAAACGGGCGGTCGGAGACGGCGCGGCCCATGGTGTCGGCGGCGTCTCCAACTGTGTCTCTGGCCTGACCGTAGGCGCGTCGGGCCCGTCCGGCCAGCCGCTGGGCCGCGCCGCGATTTTCAAGGTTCCGGTCATCGGTCAGGGAGCCCACGGCCTGGCGGGTGCGCCCCGACAATTCATCGACATACCCTTCCGCACTGTACTTGTTCACCATCGCGTCCTCCTGCCAGAGCGGCCATCTGGCCGCGTGTCTGTTGGGTGCGGCCATCTGGCCGCGTGAAAGTTCCTGAGGTTGAATAAGCGCGAATCTCCAGGCC
>JAEZBH010000259.1 GCA_023427285.1 Pseudomonadota bacterium | reverse complement strand
GTTTGACATTGGCCGAATTAACGGGTTGGTAACGACTCTACCTTCAAGGTAGGTTTAGGAGGAAGTGCGACGTGTCCATTCTGACGAGCGGTTCCAGTAACAATTCTTACTACACGCCGATCCAGATGGACCTTTCGGTGCTGGCAACGCCTGTCAATGCAAGCGCCAACGTCGCCGCCCTTATTGCCCAGAAGAAATTCACCACTCCGGCTGTACTTGCGCCGTGGTCCAACCAGACCACCGATAGCAACAACTCCGTCGATGCGCTGGTGCGCAAGGCGATGGCCAGCAAGACGCTGTTCGACAAGAACGCGCCCGGCCTCAGCGATGCCAAGGGCAACAAGGACCTCGAGTCCCTGTTCAAGATGTATCAGGCGCTGAACACCCTTTCGGCACTGGCGGACAAGGCATCCGGCAAGACTACCTCCAGCAGCACCCGCGCCGACCTGAACGAACGGTTCCAGCAGGGTCTGGCCGAGCTTCAGTCGTACCTGGCGACGACCGACACCGATCAGGTGCAGATGCTGTTCGGCAAGAAGCAGTCTCAGATCGAGACGACGGTTATCCCGAAGACCAACAACAAATATGAAGGCATCGGGCTTGTCGCCGAGACGCCGACCGGAACCATCAAGGGGCTGGACGGCACCGAGAGCTTCACCATCAATCTGAAGACGCCGACGCGCTCGGACACCTTCACCGTCGACCTGTCGAAGATCGAGGGCAACATCTCGGTCAACAAGGTTGTGAACCTCATCAACCAGGAGCTTTCCTCCAAGGTGATGACGGACAGCAACGGCGATCCGACCCTCGATTCGAAGGGCAAGACCACGCCGCTGTATGACACCCGCGCCGAGGCTTATCAGGATGCGGACGGCAACTGGGGCATTCGCTTCAACGGCAACTCGGTCGAGACGATCACGCTGGGCGACCCGACAGTCTCCTCCTCGCTCTATGTGCTGACCGGCACCCAGAAGGGCAGTACCGCTGGCATTGGCGGCCTGACCCGGCTGGACGATGCGACCGGCGCGCTGAAGACGGCGATCAACAACAGCACGGTGGTTGCGGGCACCGACACCAACGCCACCAAGTTGGCAGAAGGCCTTGCCTCGACGGACCCCAAGGCGAAGGAAGGCGCAGACCATACGGTTCACGCCCAGACCAGCGCGCGCGATACCGCCGTTGACTCCAAGGGCTTCGTTTACGTTGTCGGCTCCACCAGCGGCGACGTTGGCACGCAGAAGGGCGATGGCGGGAACGGCATGTTCCTCACCAAATATGCGCCCGACGGCACGGTGGTCTTCTCCCGCCTCATCAGCGAGGGAGAAACCGAAGGCTACAGCCTTGCCATCGACAAGGACGACAACGTCATCGTGGCGGGCAGCACCACCGGCAAACTGGGCAGCCGCCAGACCGACGTGTTCTCCGGGCAGGACAGCTTCGTCTCTCGCTACAGCTCTGACGGCACGCTGAACTTCACCGTGCAGCTGGATCGTGTGGCGCTGGATGCCGCCACGGCGGTGACGACCGATGCCAACGGCGACATCTACATTGCGGGCAACACGCGCGGCGCCATTGCCAGCGGCCAGACCGCGCAGGGCAGCACCGATGTATTCGTCGCCAAGATCGATGCCGGACCGCGCGTTGTGGAAAACGTGCCCAGCCGCCTCGTTTCGATCAGCCAGTTCGGCACCAGCGGCGCGGACACGGTCGCTGGCATCGCCATCGGACCGGACGGCTCGCTGGTCGTGGCCAGCACCGAGAACGGCCAGGCCGTGGTGCGCAGCCTCGATACGGCGAACCTCTCCAATCAACTGGGGCAGGTAAACCTTGGCACCGCCAACCTGTCCGGCATTGCCGTGGATGAGACGACCGGCACTATCGCCGTAGTCGGCTCGACGACCGGCACCAGCCTGAACGCAGGGCCTGCAACCGGCAGCCACCAGGGCAACACCGACGGGTTCCTTGCCCGTCTGGATGGCGGCCTGAACGCGCAGGGCTACACCTTCCTCGGCACCGGCGGCACGGACAAGATCGGCGACGTGATTGCCAGCAACGGCGAGTTTTACGTCACCGGCACCACCACGGGCGTAATGGCAGGCTCGGGCAAGAAGGGCTCGACCGACGCCTTCGTCTCCCGCCTCGATGCCGCCTCTGGCGCAGTAGAGCAGACCACCCAGTTCGGTACGCTGGAGACGGCAACCTCGGGCGTCTCGCTGGCGCTGAACCCCAATGGCCATTCCTCAACGCTTGAGAAGCTGGGCCTGCGCACCGGCGTGCTCAACACCAAGCTGTCGGACGATCTGTTCAGCGTGACCGGCCTGAAGGCGGGTGACCACTTCAACATCAGCGTGGGCAACACCACCCGCAAGATAACCTTGCAGGAGGGCGATACGCTCGACCGGCTGGCCAAGCGCATTCGCTCCTCGTTCGCCAACGACCTGACGGTCACGGTGCACAATTCTTCCGCGGGCTCCAAGCTCCAGTTCAAGGCCCAGGACGGCAAGGAAGTCGTCTTCTCCGCAGGCGCGGCAGGCCAGGACGCCCTGTCCAAGCTGGGTCTTGAGCCCGGCAGGCTCTACGATTCCAACGTGCTGTATGGCGTCGGCAATGAAAGCGGGACGGACAAGACCAGCGCCTATACGCCCGGCGGCAACTTCGCACTCGAGCTGGACTTCAGCCTGCAACTGAAGGACGCAAGCTCAGCCGAGTATGTGAAGAACGTGATGAACAACGCGATTGAGGCCATCAAGCGCGGCTACCGCTCTCTCTATTACGATCCGACCAAGGCGGCCTTGAGCTCCGGGTCCACCGGCACCGGCAATGTGTCAGCCTACTGGACCAACAAGATCGCCAACTATCAGGACGCTCTGGCCCGGTTGGGTGGCGGCTCCTACTGATGCGCGCCCGCCGCATTCTGCCGATGATCGCTGTGGCCCTGACCACAGGGGCGCTGACCGCAAGCCTTGGCGCGCCCTCTGCTGCCCAGGCCGCTTCCAGCGACACGGACAAGCCGGTTTTCAACATCGTGCGCTTCGAGCCGATCATCGTCACGCTGTTCGACAGCAACCGTGCCATCGGCCTGATTTCGGTGACATTGGCGCTGCAAGTGCCGACCCCGGCGGACAAGGAAGAGATCGAAGCCCAGCGCATCAAGTACATTGATGCGTTCAACGCCGCTCTCGTTCAGATGGGACGGCTGCACGTCAGCCCCAACCGGCCCATCGACGTTCCACTGCTCGCGACGACGCTGGAAAACACGGCCAATAAGGTGCGCGGCAAGGGCAAGGTGCGCGCGCTGGTGCTGGACGCCTCGACCCGGCGTTTGGGCTGACCTCCGGCATCTCTGTTTCGGTCGGCAGCATCCAGCCAGTATCCCGCCCGCCCATCATTACAATTGATATCGTCGTAATCAGGGATCCCAGGCGGGTTTCAGACGATATTGCGCATTGATTGTCGTTAATCCAGGGTCATCGGCCAAGCTCGAAAAAAGGCTCAAAAGTGCCGATTTCCCACGTTTCTACGACTTGCGACGCATACCAGAAGTATCGTATTGTCGAGAAAGATAATTACGGACTGCACAACATAGTTGATGAATTAATTTGTATTATAAAATTAAAATAACTTTTATTAAAACTATCATTATCAATCAATACTATATTTGAAACCATATAATCATCATTAAATTTTACACAACTTTTATACATTCTCACTCGTTTATAATTCCGGGCAGCGCAATATTGAAATCGCGCCCTTTTCAGTCAGGAGGTTGCGCATGGGGCGCATCAATGCGGGACGGGTACAGCGCACACAGCCTTCTGCAGCCCTTGTCAGCCGACTTCGGGCAGCCGGGTTGCGGCCAACGCAACAGCGCATCGCCTTGGCGGCATTACTGTTTCAAGGAGAGCAGCCGCGCCACGTAACAGCCGAGCAGCTGTTCGCGGGAGCAACTGCCGCGGGCGTGCCGATTTCACTCGCTACCGTTTACAACACCTTGCGACAGTTCACGGCGGCAGGGCTTTTGCAGCAGGTTGTTCTGGAAGCTGGTCGTTGCCATTTCGACACGAACATAGAGCCGCATCAGCACGTCATCATGTCCGACGGCAATCACATCCGCGACATTCACGCCAGCCAGATTATCTTCTCTCAACTGCCGCCCCCACCGGAAGGCACCGAGATCGAGCGCGTTGATGTGATCATTCGGGTAAAGCCGGTCGAGACCATTGCGATTGTTCCCAAGCCTCAGGAGGCATTGGAAGCCGAGGAACCCGAGCAGCAAATGGCCGCTGCCAGCGGATCATGAACGCTGGCGATCGACCGGGAAAACTCAGTTCCCGGTCGCTTGGAAAGCGGCCTTGAGCAGCTTTCGAGCAAAACGCATGTTTTGGGGTTAAGAAAGCGCGACCAACAAAGGATTTGAGAAGCGGGCGACCTGCGGCAAGCAGGTTGCAACCCCCTTTAGTGCGTGCGGATGTCGCTGAGGAACTGATCGATCAGGCCTGCAACCTTGTCGCGCACCGGCTGGTGAAACAGCCAGTGCCCAACGCCATCCAGCTCCTGATACCAGATTGGACGGGGCAAGCGCCGTGCCGTGGCGCGGGCGTAGCTGACCGGCGTAATGCGGTCTTCCGTGCCCACAACCACAAGGCTGGGACAACGGATGTGATCGTATTCCACCTTGTTGCGGCCGGAGCCTGACAGAAACCCGAAGGCAACCTCAGAGAACGCCTTGCCGCTTTCATGCACGGCAAGCTCGTATTCCCGCTCTGCCTCTTCCTGCGGCACGCCATTGAACACGCCGTAGAAGGCCGACTCGCGCGGCAGCGGCACGGCTTCGTCCCAGAAGCCCCATTGGCTGAGAACCGGCCAGCTGGTGCGCAGCGGCTCCCACGCCAGCGGAAAAATGCTGGAGGATGGTGCGGTTGCCAGCAGAACCATGCCCGCCGGTGCGACACGGCCCGCCAGGATCTGAGCCAGAAGCCCGCCCATGGAATGGCCGATCAGAACTACCGGGCCTTCAATGGTGCGCAGATCCGCTTCCAGCGCCGCCACGTAATCGGCAAGGCCAAGGTCTTCCAGGTCTTCCGGCGGCGGATCTTTCGGGGCAACGTCATGGCCCGGCAGGTCCGGGGCGCGGGTCTTATAGCCTTCCGCCTCGAAATGCGCGCGAAGATCATCCCAGATCCGGGCCCTCGCCCACATTCCGTGGATGAAATACAGCAACGGCTTGCCTGCCATGTTCACTCCCCCCTCGGCAGCCGACAGGGCTGTCTTTTAGAGACAGCCCCATCCGGCAATGGATGCCTGCCGCAGCCTTAGCGCAGAGCGCCCGCCGCGGCGAGAACGGCCATGTTGACCAGATCAGACGCACTCGACGTCATCGGCACGATCTGGACCGGCTTGGACATGCCGATCAGGAGCGGGCCGACCACACCGCCGTTGATCTCCTTGAGGAGCTTGGCGGTGATATTTGCAGCATGCAAGCCCGGCATGATGAGAATATTGGCCGGACCGGTCAGGCGGCTGAACGGATAGAGCGCCTTCAGCTCGCGGTTCAGCGCCACGTCTGCCGATACTTCGCCTTCATACTCGAAGCCCGGCTGACGCTCGTCGAGCAGGGCAACGGCCTCGCGCACCACGCTTGGAATGTTTCCGCGCGGATTGCCGAAGTTGGAGTAGCTGAGGAACGCAACGCGCGGCTCATGGCCGAGGCTGCGCACCATCTCGGCGGACTGGATGGCGATGTCCGCCAGCGTCTCAGGGTCCGGGCGCTCATGCACCGCCGTGTCGGCGATGAACAGCGTCTGGCTGCGGCCCACAACGATGTGCATGCCGAACAGCACATGATCCGGCTTCGGATCGACCGAGAGCAAAATCTTGTCGAGGCTCTGGCGGAAGTGGCGGGTCACGCCCGTAATCATGGCGTCCGCCTCGCCCATGGCGACCAGGAGCGAGCCGAACACGTTGCGGTCCTGGTTCACTAGCCGGTGGCAATCGCGCAGCAGGAAGCCCCGGCGTTGCAGGCGATTGTAAAGGAACTCGGCCATCTTCGCGGTGATCGGGCTGACGCGGGCGTTGTAGATCTCGTAATCCGCAATGGAGTCCGCATCCACGCCCAGCGCTTGCAGACCTTCCTGCACCTTCTCGGTGCGGCCCACCAGCAGCGGAATGCCGTAGCCGCCGTTCTTGAAGGTGATAGCGGCGCGCAGAACCTTTTCTTCCTCGGCTTCCGCGAACACCACCCGCTTCGGATCAGAGCGCGCCAGATCGTAGCTGGTGTTCAGCACCGCCGTCGTCGGGTTGAGGCGGGTCTTCAGCTCGGTGCGGTAGGCTTCCATGTCGGCGATGGGCTTGCGGGCAACGCCCGTATCCATGGCCGCCTGCGCCACCCGCATCGGCACCCACTCGATGAGGCGCGGATCAAACGGAGCCGGAATGATGTACTTGGGACCGAAGGAGCGGCGATCACCGCCGTAAGCGGCAGCCACTTCGTCCGGCACGTCCTGACGGGCCAGTTCGGCCAGCGCACGGGCAGCGGCTAGCTTCATTTCCTCGTTGATCGTCGTTGCGCGCACATCGAGCGCGCCGCGGAAGATGTACGGGAAGCACAGAACATTGTTCACCTGGTTCGGATAGTCCGAACGGCCCGTTGCAACGATGGCATCGTCGCGCACGGATGCCACCTGCTCCGGCG
>JAEZBH010000251.1 GCA_023427285.1 Pseudomonadota bacterium | reverse complement strand
GGGTGATTGCATCACCCCTGCCTGCCAAAACTCCTTGTTCAACAAAGAGGCCGTCGAACCGACGGCCTCTTTGTTGAACAAGCTATTCAATTGGAAATTACACTTACCCTACCGGTGCTGCTTCAATCATACCTTCGAGAATCATCTCAAGCGCCATGGTATGGCTGCAGCGTCCACGCGTATGGAAGAAATCACAGTCGCAGGTCCATTGCCCCTCGTTATACGTCACCGTATGGGGATTGTTGGCTCCGTCAAACGTTACCGTGAAACTGCGGAAATGGATGCGGTTCCGTTCTTCAGCGTAGCGCTTTGCCTTTTGGATCTTGCCGATCATACCAGAATCCATGGTGAAGCTGCTCCTTTCAAAAAAGTGGTGGTTGCAAAAAGGCACGCGTCACAACGCGTGCCTTGTCTTTATCAACCCAGGTTTTTCACAAATACTCGCATTTGGGAATTACACCTCTGTATCAAGAGTATATCCCGAGTCCCAGAAAGAGTCAACGCCTTTTTTCGAGCACCAGGGCGTCTTCGCCGCTGTTGTAGTAGGTGTACCAGGTGTCGATCATCTTATAGCCAAACTTGAGATACAGGTTGATGGCGGCATCGTTGCTGCGGCGCACGCTCAGGCGGATGCGCGGCAGGTTTAAGTCTTGCTCGCACCGCTCCAGTAGGGCAGAGGCAATGCCAAAGCGGCGGAACTCTGGCAGCACGCCCAGGGTAGCGATCCAGCCGACACCCTCTTTGGGGCGCGGGTCTCCGGCGACAAAGCCAACCATCTTGCCCTGCATCACGGCTTTCAACCGCACGATGCCTGGCATTGTCAGCACGGCGATGAGGTCCCACAGGGGCCAGGAGTCTTCACCAAAGCAGATATCTTCCAGCTTGCGCAGGTCGTTGAGGTCGTGCCAGCTTGCACGCACTATTTGAAATTCGGTGTGTTCGGCTGTTGGCCGGTTCATGCGCCTCTCAGGTATTTGTTGGTAAAAGCTGCTTGCATTTTGTTGACTGCGTAACAATATAGGAGGAGGCGTCCAGATGCGTATGGCGGACGCCCCCTCTTAATTTTCAATACTGGGCTGGGGTTTGCCGGTTACGGCTGTTCGTCCCCGTTCTTCTGTACAGCCGGGCCGCTTTCGGTGCGGACAAAGCCACCCAACAGGCTGGTGAATTCCATCGGGAAAATCCACTTGGTGGAGGGGGAGTTGGCCATGTTGCGCAGGGTATCGAAGTACTGCAAGGTGAGCGTTTTCTGGTCGATGGTGTTGGCAACGGCGTAGATGCGCTCCAGCGCGTTGGAGAAGCCCTCGGCGC
Organism: Pseudomonadota bacterium; assembly: GCA_023427285.1. Taxonomy (GTDB): domain Bacteria; phylum Pseudomonadota; class Alphaproteobacteria; order Sphingomonadales; family Sphingomonadaceae; genus Pedomonas. Next base: position 1,427 of record JAEZBH010000251.1, on the reverse strand, counting down.
GGAGGAGCTGCGACTGGCGCTCGCCTTCCGCGCGCAGGATGGCTGCCTCTTTTTCACCCTGGGCGCGCAGCACGTTCGACTGGCGCTCGCCGTCGGCTACGTTGATCGCGGCCTCGCGGGTACCGGTCGACTCGGTCACCACGGCGCGGCGAATGCGCTCGGCGGACATCTGGCGGTTCATCGCGTCCTGCACCTCGCGCGGCGGGATGATCTCGCGGATTTCTACGTTCGTCACTTTGACGCCCCAGCGCCCGGTGACTTCGTCCAGGCGGGTGCGCAGGATGTTGTTGATGGTTTCGCGTTCGGAGAGCACATCATCGAGCAGGATGCCGCCGATGACCGAGCGGAGGGTGGTGGTGGCCATACCCTGGGCGGCAAGCTCGAAGTTGCCAACTTGCAGCACGCTGTCGGTCGGGTTCAACACTTTATAGAACCAGATGAAGTCGATATCAATGGGTGCGTTGTCTTTGGTGATCGACGTCTGGCGCGGAATTTCGCGCACCTGCTCGCGCAGATCGACGCGTACGGCTCGGTCGACCACGGGGATCAGAATAACGACACCCGGGCCTTTTTCACCAATGCAGCGGCCCAGGCGGAAGACTACCAGGCGCTGATATTCTGGCACAATGCGAATGGCATTGGTCAGAAACACAATCAGGGCCAGGAAGACTGCCCCAACCAGGCATAAGATCGTTAGGGTGTTCGGGTCCATTCTTTTCCTCCATCCTGCTCAAAGTATCACGATTTCTACTTCCAGCGCCAGCCCGCTGCGCCGCACGACGCGGATGGGGCTGCCCGCCGGTATAAACGATTTGCTCAGGGCCGTCCATTCTTCGCCGTTGACATAGACGGTGCCCCTGCCGCGGATATCGCTGCTGGCCTGGCCCGTCATACCCACCAACCGGTCGAGGTCAAAGACGGGGCGGGTGGTGATGGCTTCCAGGCTTTTGGTGGCAATCCACCAGGTGCCGCCTACCGCGAGGGGCGCCAGCAGCAGCACCAGCACCGGGCTGACAACTGGCATCCAGCTGTCACCGCGGAAGAGGAACGTAGAACCGGCCACAAAGGCCAAAGCGGCGGCGGCGATCAGCGGGGGGCGGGCTGCACGCGGGGCGCGCAAAGCTGCCACAAACGGCACAGCTCCAGCGGCCATCAAAATCAGCGCCCACAGATTGATGTTGAGATTGGCGACCTCATAACCGGCCAGGGCTAACACGAACAGCGCCACCACCTCTAACACCCCTGTGCCCGGCGAAAATAAAGCCAGCACGGCTGTGAGAAAACCCAGGATCAGCAAAACGTATGCAACGTTTGGATCAATCAGGACATTCATTTATACCCACCTCAGGGGTGAAACCGCCTGAGATCATTATACACCGAACAGCCGGGGCAGATGCCTGGCTCGGCTGTGTGTTTCCATAGAATGG
>JAEZBH010000195.1 GCA_023427285.1 Pseudomonadota bacterium | reverse complement strand
GCCTATGCCAAGCAGGCGGCGCACCTGTTCGGCGAGGGTTCGCCGATTCTGGAAGACCTGCTGGACGCTTTGTTCCTGATCGCCCGCTCGGACGGCTATGTGACCGACGAGGAAATGGCATTTCTGGAGACGGTGGGCGGGCTTCTCGGTTTCAGGGGCGGGGCCTTTGCCCGCATCCGCTCCCGCCATGTGCCCAGCCACCCGGACGATCCTTATGTGATTCTCGGCGTCGAGCCGGGCGCAAGCCTGCCTGAAGTGCGTGCCGCCTATCGGCAGCTGGTGAAGCAGCATCATCCTGACCGCCATATTGCGGCAGGTGTCCCTACCGAGTTTATTCGCGTCGCGGAACAGCGGATGGCAGCAATCAATGCGGCCTACCGGACTCTTCTCGCGCAGGAAGAGGCCGCATGAAGCCGTTACATTTTGCCTTTCTCATGCTCATCAACGTGGCGTGGGGGTTCAACATCGTGCCGGTGAAGCTGGCGCTGAACGGTTTGGACCCGTTTGCCGCAGGGGCGGTGCGTTTCTTCTTCCTGTTCGTGCTGTGCCTGCCCGCGCTGCGCTGGGTGCCGGGGCGGATGGGGCAGATCGTTGCCATCGGCCTGATTATGGGTGCGCTCCAGTTCTCGGTGATGAACGTGGCGTTCTCGATGGCAACGAACATGGGCGCACTGGCCATTGCCGGGCAATTGGCTGTGCCGTTTACGGTCATTCTCGCCATCGCGCTGCTGGGCGAGCGGATTCGCTGGATTCGCGCCAGCGGTATCGTGCTGGCCTTCTCGGGCGTGGCGTACCTGTCGTTTGATCCGCACATGTTCGATGAACGCCTGCCGCTGGGGCTGGCGTGCCTTGCCTCGTTCTCGGGCGCGCTCGGCACCGTGATGCTGCGCAATCTGCAGGGCGTCTCGCCGCTCAACCTGCAGGCGTGGGTTGCAATTTGCAGCATTCCGCCGATGGCGCTGCTCTCGATCGTCTATGAGCCGGGCGTGCTGGCCAATCCGCAGGATATTCCGCTGGAGGTCTTCGGCTATCTGCTGTTCGCGGCGGGCTTCTCCTCTGTCGTCGGGCACGCGGGGCTGGCGTGGCTGCTCCAGCGCTACCCGGTCACGGTGGTGACGCCGTTCACGCTGCTCTCGCCGCTGGTGGGCGTTGCCTCCTCGGTGCTGTTCCTTGGCAGCGTGCTGACGGGTCAGATGATTATTGGCGCTCTGATCGCTCTGGCGGGTGTCGCCATCATTACGCTCCGCACCGCGAAAAAGGAGCAGGAGCAAGAGCAGGCCTATGTGAAACCGGAGAGGCTCGCATGAAGCTGGCATATCGCCCGTCGCCCAACCATGAGGACCGGCGCGGCCAGCCGGTCTCCATGCTGGTGCTGCATTACACGGGTATGGAGTCGGGGATAGCGGCGGTGGACTGGCTGGCCAACCCGGCGTCCAAGGTCTCTGCCCACTACACCATCGACGAGGACGGCACCGTGTACATTCAGGTGCCGGAGGATCGGCGGGCCTGGCACGCGGGCGTGTCGAGCTGGCGCGGCGTGACGGACGTGAACTCGGCCTCCATCGGCATCGAGCTGGCCAATCCGGGGCATGAGTTCGGCTACCGGCCCTTTCCCGAGGCGCAGATGGAGGCGCTGATCGAGCTGGCGCGCGGCATCGTGGGACGTCATCCCATTCCTGCCCGCAACATTGTGGGTCACTCTGACGTGGCGCCGGGCCGCAAGCAGGACCCCGGCGAGCTGTTCGACTGGAAGCGGCTGGCGGATGCGGGTCTGGGGCTTTGGCCGGGCAAGGGGCGGGACGGCCACTATGCACCGCTGGAGCCGGGCGATGCGGGCGAAGCGGTGCGGGGCTATCAGGCGCTGCTGGCCGCGTGGGGCTACGGGCTTGCCGAGACCGGCGTGTTCGATGCGCAAACCGAAGCGGTGACGCTGGCGTTCCAGCGCCGGTTCCGTCCGCAGGAATTGACCGGCCATGCCGATGCGCAAACGCAAGGGCTGCTGCTCGCCCTGCTGGGCCAGGTGGGCGCGCAGGCGTAAACTTTATTTGAAAACAGATGGTTGAGCGGCCTTGCTGAATCGCTGCGCGAATCGGCCGCTCACATCTGAAAAGCCGGGCTTATTGCGGGGGAATGGCCTCGCCCGTGTGGGCGGCATTGGCCGAATCGCCCGCAAGAGTGCCGGGCAGGCGCTTGGCGGCCTTCTTGGCATCTTCAGACAGGGTAATCTCGGCCTTGGCTTTCTGGCCCGCGTTTTCGGGCCGGTCCTTGTTGGACCCGCCGCTGCAACCGGCCAGCAGAAGGGTTGCGGAAATCAAGATAAGTCCAACGCGCATGCGGCTTTCTCCCTCCCGCCGCGTAGGCGGCTCACCTATGGCTGCCGCGTAGGCGGCTCACCTGATAGCTGCCGCGTAGGCGGTCATGTTCTCTGCTCTGAACCCGTAAGGCCCGCCATGGGGAATGGCAAGGTTGTTCGTCTGGGGCTGATCGTCGGGGGCGGGCAGGCACGAATCGGTGTTTCTTGGCTGGCGCGGTGGGAGGATTTCCCATATCAAGGCGCCGGGCAGAGGATCGGACGGCCGCCGCCCGCAGCAATGCGGGGGGAGGAAAGTCCGGGCTCCACGGATAAACAGCGCCGGGTAACGCCCGGCCGGGGTGACCCGAGGGACAGTGCCACAGAGATCGAACCGCCAGCTTTAGCGCTGGTAAGGGTGAAAAGGTGCGGTAAGAGCGCACCGCTGGGCTGGTAACAGCGCAGGCATGGCAAACCCCGCTGGGAGCAAAACCGAGTAGGGACGGCGCGGCAGCTTTCGGGCTGCCTATGCATATCCGGCATGACCGTCCGGGTTGGTTGCTAGAGGCAGGCGGCAACGTCTGTCGTAGAGGAATGGTCGTCGGCGTGGGAATTCATCCCACGTACACAGAACCCGGCTTACAGATCCTCTGCCCCACTTTCGTCTGGACTGTTATTAGTCCGGACCACTCCCTTGTTTTTTAAGGAATAATTTACGTTCGGCCGCAGTGCGCGTCCGGAACGGGTTTTTGCGTGCGTGTTTGGGCGGAAAGTGGCGGCAAACCACCCCGTTTTGGGATGTGGTGGGGCTTTTTCCCATTGAAAACCCATAGAGTGGCATGTACACCTTGGCTGTGGGCGGCGTTTTCTTCTCCATCTCAAGCCATAACGCAGGGCGCGTATCGCGCCGTTGGTGATCTGTTGGGAGGAAGGCGTGCGCCACGTGTGGAGGACACGGCGCGCGTGGTCGAACAGGGCGAACAACTGTTTTATGGCAACGCTTTGAACAGCGTTGACAGCAAGAACCGGGTCTCGGTTCCTGCACAGTTTCGTGCTGTCATCAAAGGGCGCACCGGCGGCGAGGAATTCCTCATCCGCGAGCACGAGGATCTGCCCTGCCTCGTTGCCTACGATCACACCTATCTCAAGGAGTTGCGCGACGAAGCTGAGGCTCGGCTTGCGCAGGATCCCTCGGCCAACCGCGAAGACGTGCGCCGCAGCCTGTTCGGCGCTGCGGACTCGGTGAAGTTCGACGATGCGGGCCGAATCGTTCTGGACGGCTTTTTCATTGATTACGCCTCCATCGAGAAGACGGCCCTGTTCCTTGGTGCGCAGGGCTATTTCGAGGTTTGGAACCCCTACACCTTCCTTGAGACTCAGGCGCACCAGAAGGCTCTGTGCCGCAAGGTCATGTACCTCTTGAAGCAGAAGAAGCTGCCGTTGCCGGAGGGAGAGGCCTGATGAGCGCTCCGATTGAAACCGGCACTCCGCACATTTCCGTGCTGCGCGATGAAGTGCTTGCCGCAATGGCGCTGGGCGCTGGCGACGTGGCGGTGGACGCGACCTTCGGCGCGGGCGGCTACACCCGCGAAATGCTCGCCCAGCCGGTCGCGCAGGTTTACGCCTTCGATCGCGATCCCAACGCCATTCGCGACGGACAGGCGCTGGTTCAGGAAGCCGGTGGCCGCCTGACGCTCATTCATGGCCGCTTCGGCGAGATGGTCGATCTGCTGGCCGAGCGCGGCATCACTCAGGTGGATGCCATTGCGTTCGACATCGGCGTGTCGTCCATGCAGCTGGATCAGGCGGAGCGGGGCTTCTCGTTCCAGAACGACGGCCCGCTCGACATGCGGATGGAGCAGGCCGGCCCGAGCGCGGCGGACGTGGTGAACACCGCCAGCGAGGAAGAGCTGGCCGACATCTTCTATTACTACGGCGAAGAACCCAAGGCGCGCCGCGTGGCCAAGGCCATCGTGAAGGCGCGGGCAGAGCGTCCGTTCGAGCGCACCGAGCAGCTGGCGGAGGTGATCCGCGCATCGCTGGGCGGGCGGCGCGGCCCCAAGGACCCGGCGACCCGCAGCTTTCAGGGCCTGCGCATTCATGTGAACGCGGAGCTGGACCAGCTGCGCGACGGTCTGCGCGCGGCAGAGCTGCTGCTGCGCCCCGGCGGGCGGCTGGCGGTGGTGAGCTTCCACAGCCTTGAAGACCGCGTGGTCAAGAATTTCCTGCGGGAACGCAGCGGCGCTGTCGCTGGCGGCTCCCGGCACCTGCCGGAGCGGCCTGCGCCGTCCAAAGCGCCCAGCTTTGAGCGAGTGTCCAAAGCGGTTCGTCCGTCCGACGAGGAAACCGCCCGTAACCCGCGTGCCCGGTCCGCAACCCTGCGGTCCGCCGTCCGATCATCAGCCCCGGCCTGGGAGAATTAAGTAATGCGCTATTACACCGGCATCGCAATGGCTCTGGCAACCGCAGTCTCGGCTGTGGTGTGCTTTGCTGTGAGCCTTGAGGTCGGTGGGCGTCGGGACGAGGTGCTGTCGCTGAAGCGGCAGATCGCCAGCGACATGCGGGAAGTGCGCCGCCTTCAGGCCGAGTTGCAGATCCGCGTGCGCCCGATGCAGCTCCAGCGCATGAACGACACGTATTTCGGCCTGACCGCGCCGACGGCGGATCGCTATTTCGCCTCGGCTGAAAGCTATGTGGCGTTCGCCGCGGACGCCCATTCGGTGCCGCAGGAACCGCAGGTGCTGCCCGCCATCGAGCAGTCGATCACGCCCGAGGCTCCGCGCACCTATCTGGCCAAGGCAACCGGCGCGGGTGGTAATGAGCAGCTGGTGACGCTGACCTCCGGCGGTCCGGCGGTGGCCATGCGCCTGCCGTCTGAAAGCCAGATTGCCGCCGCGCGCAAGCCGCGCCCGAAGGCCTCCGGCTTTGGCAGCGATGCGCCCAAGGTGCACCTGGCCTCCTGGGCGGATGAGGTGCCGGGCAACGGCGGTGTGCAGCTTGCCTCGTGGGCACCGGAGCCCGCACCGGCCCGCGCCGCCAAGCCCAAGCCCGCCAGCAAGCCCGCCGAGGCTGCGCCCGCGCCCCGCCTTGAGGCCGCGCCGGCCCCCCGTGCCCCAGAGGCTCGTGCGCCTGAGTCTCGTGCGCCGGAAGCTTATGCCGCAGCGATTCCGCAAGGCTCCACGCCGCTCAGCGGTCTGGACCCCGCGACCATTGCGTCGATTGAACGTCTGGCTGCGCATGAGGCAGGCACTCAATGAACCAAGCCGCGCTGCGCTCGCTTAGGATTCAACTTGCCGGTCATCGCCAGCAAGCACTGGAGCGGTCGCGGCAGCGTCTGGTGATCGGCGTCCTGCTGTTCGGCGCCGTTACGACCCTTATCGGCCTGCGGCTGACGGATCTGGCGGTGCTGCAAGCGGTGGATCGCTCGTCGCGCCAGCCCGACATTCTGGCCTCCGTGCGCCCGCCGCGCGCCGATATTTACGACCGCAACGGCGAAGTGCTGGCCACCACGCTGAAGGTGCAGGCGCTGGCCGTGCGCCCCCAGAAGGTGATTGGCGACAAGGAAACGCTGGCCCGGCAAATCGTTGAGGTGCTGCCGCATCTGGAACTGGAGTTCGTGCGCCGCCAGCTCAATTCCAGCGTCAAGTTCCGCTACATCTCGCGCCGCCTGTCTCCCGATCAGGTGAACCGCATCAACGCGCTGGGCGAGCCGGGCCTTGAGTTCCACGATGAGGCCGAGCGCGTCTATCCCAACGGCACGCTGGCCGCGCACGTTCTGGGCTATACCAACATCGACGGCCGGGGCATGGCCGGTCTTGAGCGCGCGTTCGATACCCGCCTCAGTGACGAGGCGCAGCTTAACAAGCCGCTGCAACTGTCTATCGACGTGCGCGTGCAACACGCGCTCGAATATGAATTGAACGCGGCCATGGAAAAGTTCAGTGCCATCGGTGCGGCTGGCATTGTCATGGATGTACACACGGGCGAGCTCTTGGCGATGACCTCGCTGCCCGCGTTCGACCCCTATGCCGTCTCGCGCAGCCCCTCGGAAACCTGGTTCAACCGGGCAACGCAGGGCGTCTATGAGCAGGGCTCGACCTTCAAGATTTTCACGACGGCCATGGCGCTGGAAGAAGGCACCGTGACGCTGGGCAAGCGGTATGACGTCTCCCAGCCGATTGCCGTTGGCCGCTTCCGCATCCGCGACTACCGCTCCAACTACACAAACCTGTCGGTGGCCGAGGTGTTCATGCACTCCTCCAACATCGGTACGGCGCTGATGGCGGTGGATGTGGGGCCGGAGCTTCAGCAGGCGTATTTCCGCAAGCTGGGCCTGCTGGACGCCGCGCAGATCGAGCTGAAGGAATCCTCGCAGCCGCTGGTGCCGAGCCAGTGGAGCAAGGTCTCCAGCATGACCATGAGCTACGGCCACGGTATCGCCGTGACCTCGCTGCATGTGGCAAGCGGCATCGCAACGGTCGTGAACGGCGGCGTGTGGCGTCCGGCGACGCTGATGAAGGTGCCCGCCGGAACCGTGCCCGCCACGGGCGAGCGGATTTTCAGCGAGGAGACCTCCAAGACCATGCGTGCGCTGATGCGCCTCGTCGTGTTGCAGGGCACCGGCAAGCAGGACGATGCGCCCGGTTTCCGCATTGGCGGCAAGACCGGCACGGCGGAAAAGCCGGGCGTTGGCGGGTATCAGCGCAAGTCGCTCATCACGACATTTGCGGGCGCATTCCCCATGGATGATCCGCGCTACGTGGTGATTGCAACGCTGGATGAGCCCAAGGCGATCAAGGAAACCTATGGCTTTGCCACCGCCGGCTGGAACGCCGCGCCGGTGATGAAGGCGGTTGTGCAGCGGGTCGGACCGATTCTGGGCGTGGAGCCCAACGTGAACAAGGACGTCGATCTAGGCCCGATGCAAAAATACATCGCGGGGAAGCAAACCTGACCGGGGTAGGAAGAGTTGCCGTGGTGGTTACGTTGCACGATTTGACAGGCGGGGCGGGTCCGGAGCAGCAGGCGACGGTGACCGGCCTTGCAATCGACCATCGGAAAGTCGGGCCGGGGATGATCTTCGGCGCGTTTCCGGGGGTGAAGTTCAACGGCGAGGATTTCATCGACGCTGCCATCGAGGCGGGCGCGGTCGCCATCGTGGCGCGCCCGGAGGCGAAGGTGGATGCCAGCCGCGCCGTGCATATCGTGGCGGCCAATCCGCGCCAGCGCTTCGCCGAGATTGCGGCCAAATTCCACGCACCCTTGCCCGCAACCATTGCGGCGGTGACGGGCACCAACGGCAAGACTTCGGTTGCGGACCTGCTGCGCCAGATCTGGACCCGGCTGGGGCGGGAGTCGGCAAGCCTTGGGACGCTGGGCGTCATTACCGCCATCGGCAAGCGCGACCTCGGCATGACGACGCCGGACGTGCTGACGTTCCTCTCCACCATGGCCAGCATGGAGCGGGCGGGCATCAATCATGTGGTGTTCGAGGCGTCATCGCACGGGCTCGACCAGCACCGCTCGGACGGTCTGGACGTGAAGGCCGCCGCCTTTACCAACCTGACCCGCGATCACATGGACTATCACGGCACGTTCGAGGCCTATCGGGACGCCAAGGCGCGTCTGTTCTCGGACCTGCTCGTCAAGGACGGCACCGCCGTGTTGTGGATGGATGACCCGGCCAGTGAGTTCATGGCGGAAATTGCCGTCAGCCGGGGCATTCGCATCCTGCCGGTCGGCACGCAGGAGTCTGCCATTGGCGGGCTGCGCATGACAGACCGCGAGGTGCTGCCGGACGGCCAGAAGCTGACGCTTGAGTATCAGGGCAAGGCGCACGAAATCCGCCTGCCGCTGCTGGGCGGCTATCAGGCATCCAACGCGCTGGTGGCGGCGGGCCTTGCCATTGCGTGCGGCGAATCCGCCTCCAAGGTGTTCGAGGCGCTGCGTCATGTAAAGGGCGTGCCGGGGCGTCTTCAGAAAGCCGCTACCACCCCAGCGGGAGCGCCGGTTTTCATCGATTACGCCCACACGCCCGACGGCCTTCGCGCCGCCATCGAGGCGCTGCGCCCGCATACGCAAGGGCGGCTCATCACGGTGTTCGGCTGCGGCGGCGATCGCGACCGCGGCAAGCGGCCGCAGATGGGAGCAATTGCTGCAAGTTTGTCGGACCTGGTTTATGTGACCGACGACAACCCCCGTTCGGAAGACCCGCAGGCCATCCGTGCCGAGATTCTCGTCTCAGCAAAGGATGCTCTCGAAATCGGTGATCGCGCCGACGCCATCCGTGCCGCTCTGGAAGCCGCACGGACGGGCGATCTCGTGCTGATTGCAGGCAAGGGCCATGAGCAGGGGCAGATTGTTCAGGGCGTGGTCCATCCCTTCGATGATGTTGAGGTGGCCGCCCGGATCGCTCGGGAACTCGCGGCGCAGGATATGGCACGGCAGGGAAAGACGGCATGACCGCTTTGTGGACCTCTGAGGCGATTGCCGCGGCCACGGGCGGTACGGCATCCACGCATTTTTCCGTGGGCGGCGTCACGTTCGACAGCCGCGAAGTGATGCCGGGCGACCTGTTCCTCGCGCTGAAGGGCGAGCAGATGGACGGTCATCGCTTCCTGCCGCAGGCGGTTGCCGCAGGCGCAAGCGGGGTGATCGTCTCTGACACTGCGCAATTGCCCGAAGGCGCGCCGCATGTATTGGTGGCGGACACCTTTGCCGCGCTGAACGCTCTGGGCCGCGCCTCGCGCGCGCGCATGAACGGCACGGTCATTGGCGTGACCGGCAGCGCGGGCAAGACCGGGGTGAAGGAGGCGCTGCGCCTGGCGCTTGAGCGCTCCGCACCAAGCCGGGTCCATGCGTCGGTCAAGTCTTACAACAACCACACCGGCGTGCCGCTGTCGCTGGCGCGGATGCCTGAAGACTCCGTTTATGGAATCTTCGAAATGGGCATGAACCACCCCGGCGAGCTGACCGAGCTTGCCAGCCTTGTGCGCCCGCACGTTGCCATCATTACCACCATTGCCAGCGCGCACCGCGCCTTCTTCGACAGCGAGGAAGCGATTGCGGATGCCAAGGCCGAAATCTTCACCGGGATTGAGCCGGGCGGCACCGCCATCCTCAACATGGACAACCCGCACTACGCACGCCTGCGCGCGGCGGCGGAAGCGGCAGGCGTTGGCCGCATCGTCACCTTTGGCCTGAAAGCCGAGGGCGCGGATGTGCGCCCGCTGAAGGTTGCGCCGCTGGATATCTGCACCTCCATGACGGCCGACGTGATGGGCGAGATGCTGACCTTCAAGATCGGCCTGCCGGGCGAACACTGGGCGCTGAACGCGCTGGGCGTGCTGGCGGCGGTCAAGGCGGCGGGCGGCGACCTCGGGCTGGCCGGTCTGGCGCTGGGCGAGATGCAGGGGCTGGAAGGCCGGGGGCGGCGCACGCTCATCAAGGCCGGTGACGGGCAGGCCATGCTGCTGGATGAGAGCTATAACGCAAATCCGGCTTCCATGGCGGCGGCACTCAGCGTACTGGGCGGGTTCGAGACACGGCGGCGCGGTCGGCGCATCGCAGTGCTCGGCTCCATGAAGGAATTGGGCGCAGAGTCTGACGGGATGCACGCCGGGCTCATCGAGCCGATGGAAGCGGCGGGCGTTGCCGAAGCCATTCTGGTGGGCGCGGAAATGTCTGCGCTGGCCAGTGCGATGCCGTCGCGGATTCCGCACCGCCATGTGGCGAACGCCGAGGAGGCGCTGTCGCTGCTGCGCGGCATGGTGCGTGCTGACGATATTGTTCTGGTGAAGGGGTCGAACAGCGTGGGGCTCGGTCGGGTCGTGCGGTCTCTGATCCAGCAGGGAGTAGAGTAGAAACCGATGTTATCTTTGCTGGCCA
>JAEZBH010000168.1 GCA_023427285.1 Pseudomonadota bacterium | reverse complement strand
ACACTTATCCCTGGCGGGCCTCGGTGCCAGACGGCACGGTTTCGGGCTGATGGGTGAGGGGAGGCGGGGCTCTGGGGCCATGCCTCTCGTGCGCGGTTTGGCCCCCTCGGTCCTGTCGAGGGCAGGGGGCCGACGTTATTTCGGGAACGCCTGATCCCTGCGGTGCAAGACGGGAACGCGAGATGAGCACGGCCGCATCCGCAACCGTTCGGCGTGTATCAGACAGACCCGTTCTTTAAGTAACGTTGGCGGGGATGGGTTAGGCCAGACCGAGGGCGTACTTGTTCTTCTCGTAGTAGAGGCGCACCCAGCCGGCAAATGCCGTTGCATAGCTTCTCGGCTTGCGGCTCGGGTCGGCTGCAAGCCAGGCATCGAACTGCTGCCGGACGCTGGCAAGATCAAGCCCCGGGCAATCCTCCCGCAGCGAGGCCAGGACAGCCTCGGAGACAGGCTCGTCCGATGGCTGGCCATTGGGCACAGTGGGGGACGGGGAGGGGGGCGCTGCTGCCTTTCGCCTCGCGCGCGGTGCAGGGGCTGGCCGGTTGCCTTCCACGACGAAATCCCGGTGGATCATGCGCAGGATCGGCTCGCCATCCTGGCGCGACTGGGACTCTTCGACTTCGAGATGGAAGGAGGGCAAGCTGTTCGCCTTGGCGATTTTCAGAATCTCGAACTTGAACTTCCGGTAAAGGCCTTCAGCCCCGGACTTGTCGAACAGGGTCGGCAGTGCGATCGCAAACCCGCTGGGTTGCCGGCCGGCATGCTTGCGGGCGGTGCGATAAAGCCAGCGCTCGCGGCCGCCGGTGATATCGAAATACTCTGAATCGATGGCAAGCGCCGCGCCCTCGGCGAGGACGGCGTCGTAGAACCATTTGGCGACGGTGACCTGCAAGCCCAGTGGGCGTTGGGTGCGGCTGCAGGTGATCTGCTCGAAGCTGTCGAGCCAGGAGAAGGTCGCCTCGCGTCGGGTGCTGGCCCGGATGTTGGTCTTGACCGTCGTGCTCTGGAGCCGGTCAAACGCCTGCATGAGCAACTGGTAGTCGCGTCCGGCAACGCCGCGCCGGATCGTCTTCAAAAGATCGTAAGGCTTGACGTTGAGCGTTTGGGGAATGTCGTTTACCCCGCGCCGCTTCAATTCCATCAAGTAGCTGCCGAGGTAGATCAGGATATCCGCATCATAGATGGTGGCCATGCCATAGAGCGGATTGGCCGAGACATGGACCCAGACGGATCCGTCCGGGCTGCGATAGTCGATCGGCTTGATTCTTTTCTTCTTGGCGAGGCTGAAGAACGGCCGCTCCATCATGTCCCGCTGATCGCGCAACAGCAGATCGCTGAGCTGCGTCAGGAAGAGATCCCCTTGCTCCGGGAAGGGGGATGGATCGTTCGCCATGTGCTGGCCCTCCCTTTCGGCCTCCCAAAGTTTCCAATTGGAAACTTTCACGTAACTATTTGATTTAATTATAATTTCACGCGTTTTTTCGTTTGCTGCTGATGCGGGCGAGCGCCAGCTGCTCCTTCAGTTTCTCGACCACTTCGTCTTCCGTTGCGCCGCTGCCGGCAAAGATCTTGAGGGTGAGGAACTGGGCGGTGTCCTGAACCACGGACAGCAGGGGCTTGCCGGTTGTGGCATAGACGGGCACCCGCGCCTTGGCAGCACGGCCCCGGCGTTCCTCTGTCGCCTTCTTGAGGCGACGGGTGACCGTCACCGCATCGAGCAGGGGCTTGTCCGCCTGCCGCAGGCTTTCCTGTTCGGCGGCAATGACGTCTGCTTCGGCGAGCACAGCGTCCTTCTTTTTCGGATCAGAGAGCAGCTGGCTCAATTCATAGCCGGTGTTGACGCTGATGGCGCCAAGCGAGGGGTAGGCGGCCAGAAGCGCATCGGGGAGTTCGGCCAGCTTCAGCAGCTTGGACAGCCAGCCTTTGGACAGGCGCAGCCGGTCCGCGAGGCGCTGCTGGCTACCGCCATAGTAGAGGTCGACGGCCGCGGCGTAGTTCCGGGCCTTCTCGACATCGCTGAGGTCATTGCGGCCGCGGTTCTCCTGGTCAGCGAGACGAAAAGCAGCTTCGTCGTCCAGCCGCTGGACCTCGACCAGAAACTTGAAGTCTGGATAACTGTGCGCGCGCAGCCAGGATACCGCGAAGTGGCGGCGGATGCCGGCAATGACCTCGTAGCGGTATGTCCCATCGCCCTCGATGGGCCGCACAATGGCCGGGACTTTCTGTCCGCCCTCGGCCAGCATGGCATCGATCAGATCCCGGCAGGTGTCCTCGCTCAGCGCTGAGACCAAGCGGCCATTGCCGGACCACGGCCGGCAGAGGGCCGGGTCGATGGCCAGCTGGCGCACGACGGTGACCTGGCTTTCAGCCAACTGGTCGATCTTGTCGAGCCGGTTGGCGTAGGCGGAGATGACGGGCGCGGCAACAGGCGCTGCGCTGGGAGCAGGGGCCTCGCTGCCTCCGGCGTTCTGGAGGCGCTGACCGGCGTCTGCGAACAGGTTCTTGCGCTTCATGCCACATCTCCGAGGGCCTCAGCGGTGCTGGGCCAGGACTGACGGATGAGGGTTTCGATCTCACTGAACAACGCTTCAAGGTTGGCACGGCAACGCTTCAGCGTGTCGCGGTGAACGACCGCTTCTGCCAGTTCATAAACGGAGTGGCCGATTTGCAGGGCACCGCTGATGGCGGCGCTTTCGAGGAACGGCTCCTCGATGAAATCGAGCGGCATCTGCTTGTAGTAGAAGTCGCGAAAGCCGTTCTGCAGGGCGTCGCGATTGTTGTAGCGTGTCGTGATGTACTTGATGAACTTGTAGTCGATGTCGAAATCGGCCCCGGCCTCGCGCCGCGAGGTCTCCAGCTGTGTCACGATGCCGGCGATCATGCCCATGTAGTCTTCGGACGATTTGGCATCGACCCAGTTGGGCGGCATCGGCACGAGCAGGGCATTGGCGGTCTGAAGAACGGCCAGCCCCACCTGGTTGAGCGCAGGCGGAGAGTCGATGAGAACGACGTCATAGTCCTGCGCGACCTCGTTGACCGCGTGCCGCAGGCGGCGAATTGACTCCGCAACCCCGGTCAGACCGGACATGATAAGGTCGTACTCGGTGTTGAACAGCTCGACGCAGGCCGGGATGATGTCGACGTTGGGCCAGGACGTGTTGCAGATCGCATAATGGAGCGAGGGCTCCGGGTTCTCGCGATCCAGAAACGGCGAGAGCGTCCGGTCGCTGCTGAAGTCGATGCCGTACTTCAGGCCGTTGAGCGCCGACTGCGAGCCCTGCGCGTCCGCATCCATGATGAGGACGCGGTATCCCTTGAGGGCAAGATAATGGGCGAGGTGCAGCGTCAGGGTGCTTTTGCCAACGCCGCCCTTGAAGTTGTAGATCGCCATGATGACCGGATCATCGGATCCGGCGCGCCAGGGCAGGGTTCCGAAATGCTGGCGCATGCGCTGCAGGTCGGGGACGGTATAGCCAAGGCGGCGGTTATTGCTGCCGATTTCCGGGGCGGGGAGGCGGCCGTCCTTTTCGGCCGTGCGGATGCTCTCATCGGAGCGACCGACCAGAACGGCCGCTTCCTTCATGCCGAAGCGGATCTTGAGCTCTTTTGTGAGGGTGGGGGCTAGCGCGGTTTCCTGCACGGCGCGGTTGGCATCCGCCAACTTTCCGTGCATCCGGACAGCGTCCTGCAATGTGCGCTCAGACATGAATCACCCCCAGGTTCGATCTGCGATATTTAGCTTGGGCTTTTCAGCTTTATCAAGGGGCAAAATGGCCAAGTTGGCGGCTTGGGTCGGTTTCTGGGCCAAAATTCCGTACAAACTGCTTGTTTGGCCAAATCGTACCATTCTTGCTGTGGTTGGTATTCGCTTATTGCCCTTGGAGTTGGCGAGACGTTGATGTCAGCATGAGAGCTCAAGCTATGGTTGCCCTGGATGGAAGCCGGCACGTGACCCTGCGACAATGCACAGTTAAATTCAGGGCACGTTGCCGAAGGCTCAAGGATGGTTTGCTGATGTCTGCGATCGTCGAAACTGTGGCGCGTAAACTGGGTGGCCTGCCCGTGCTCGGCAGCGCCGTGCACTCTCAGGCCGATCTTGCTCTTGTTGTTCGCCGGCGCTTACCGTTGACTGTGCTCAAAGGGCTGTCGGAGGCTGGCTTCAGCGCACAGGAAATCGAGCGCTGGGTGATTCCACAGCGCACCCGGCGCCATCGTGCCGAAAAGAATCAGCCGTTGACCGTTGAGGAATCCGATCGGGCGGTGCGGTTGCTTCGCCTTCAGACCATGGCCGAGGACACGTTCGGACAGGTCGACAAGGCGAACCTTTGGTTGCGCCGTCCACTGGCCGCGCTGGATGGAGGGACGCCCTTGGGCCTGGCGCAGACGGAAGCCGGCGCTCGTGTCGTTGAAACCATTCTGGCGAAGATTGCCTGGAGCGCCGTTGCCTGATGCTGCTCTGGCGATTGTCCGGCCGCCAGCACGCGCAAGCGTTTGATGGCGGCCATGGCCTGCTGTTCGACGGGCGATGGAACACGGTTGGGCATGCCGTCACGTATTGCGCGACCTCGCCCGCTCTGTGCGTTCTGGAAAAACTGGTTCACGTTGAAGGTCCGGATCTTTTACCGGGCCTGGTCATGGTGCGGTATTCCGTCCCGGATACGCTGGGCATAGAGACGGTTGAGCCGGAGCAATTGCCGGACAACCGGCGCAGCCTCGAGACCTTGACCCAGCAGATGGGGGACGCTTGGCGTCTGGCCTCGACGACGCCCTTGTTCACTGTTCCCTCCGCGATTGTTCCACTCTCCGGATCGCCTGACAGAAACGTTCTGATCAATCATCGCCATCCGATGACAAGCCAGATCACTCTGGTCGGTGCCGAGCCCTTCGTGCTGGCCCCCGCCTGTTCTGATCTCGGGCATGCGTCGCCCCTGCAGCAGTGCTGATGTCATGAGGGAGGCGATTGAAGCCGCGGTGGGCTCTGATATAGTCAGAAGCATCTTGGCACATCACCGCGAGGGAGCCGCCCATGGCGGACCAGATGATGCGCCTTGTCTTCATGACACTTTGCCTTTTTCCTTTCTGCGTTGCCTCAGCGCTTGCCAACGATCAGACGCTTCCCGTTTTGCCGCGTCCAGCGGTTCCCCTTGCGGCAAGGACGGGGGATGGCTTTCACGTCTTTACGCATAAACCGAGCGAGGCCGCAGTGGTGGCAGGCGCCGGGAACATCACGCCTCCCCCGCCCAGCCCACAAGATGCAGGGGCCTGCCAGGTGCCTGCCTTTGCCCCCCATCCTGCGGTCTCGCCACGGATCAATGCCCGGCGCGCGCTCTATTGGCCGCTGCTGGTGGAGGCGGCATGCGCCCACGGCGTTCCGGTTGAGCTGATGGATGCGGTCGTGCTGGCAGAGAGCCGGTATCAGGTTCTCGCCGCAAGTTCTGCCGGAGCCGTCGGTCTGGCGCAGTTGATGCCGGATACGGCGCGAGCCCTGGGCGTTGCCAATCGCCGGGATCCGCGGGCAAACCTTCGGGGCGGCGCACGCTATCTGCGCCAGATGCTGGATCTGTTTGGATCGCCCGTGGTGGCGGTTGCCGCCTACAATGCGGGGCCGGGCGCGGTCCGGCGTGCCGGCGGCATCCCCATGTTCGCCGAAACGCTTGCCTACATCGAGCGCGTCATGACCTATTGGCGGTCTGGCCAAGAGCCGGTGGCGCAGATTGTGACGGTTCAGGACCACTCGAGACTGGCGGCAAAGCCGATGACAATGGCGAGAATGACAGGCGTTGCCAGCCAGTAGAGCTTTTGCCAGCGCCACCAGAGATGCAGGAGGACGCGAAAACCGGCTGTCCAGGAGTCAGGCAAGGCCGAGGATCTCTCCTTGAGGATCTGGCAGATCAGCGCCAATGCGCTCAGCGTGGCGGCAAGGCCGCACGCTATGCCCGTTGCGAGATAGAGCGCAGTCCAGTGCTGGATTTCCATCGTCGTCATGGCGGAAGGCCTCGGGGCGTGGTGGGCAGAGGAGGGCCGCATCATTTTTGCCGATTTTTCGACTGCACACACAAGGCATCAGAACGTGCGGCGCGCAATCGTCATCCCGGTCCGGGAGCGTCACACGATCCCAGGCCCGCCATTTGTATGATCAGAGGATCAGATCGAAATTCGTTGCGACCTGGCGTTTGCGCTCCACGTTTTCCAGGGTCTTGCGGACGACGAAATCGACGATGGTTTGCGCCCAGCGCGGGTCCGCATCGTGGATGTCCGGCCCAAGATCCTGAACCATGCGGGTCGGAAGCTCCTCGGCCAGGCGCTGCAAGAAAATAGACCTGGTGATGATGGGCAGATTCTCGGGTCCGATGATGGCAGCAATGGCGACCACCGTTGCCGGGACGCCTGTTGCGGTCATGATCCGCTGGAATGTTTCGTCGGTCGGCCGGATTTGCCCATGAACAATCCGGCTGAGATGGGCCGCTGAAATGCCGGCCCGCGCGGCAATCGTGGCCTGCGAGCTGCGGCTGGCCGCAACCAGCGATGCCAGCAGCGATGATTTGATCGCAGGAAGTGTAGAGGATCGGTTGTCATGGTCCGTCATGATGCACCGTCATTTAAGTGGCTGAAATATCCGAAAAGAACGCCCTCAAAAAAACTGCAACGAGGCCAAACGCTATCATGGAAGGAGGCGTCGCCTCCTATCCAGAGTGAGGGGTAAATGGGCGCGCACCGTGTAAAAACGGGCCTGCCGATGAATTTCTGAGATATTTTCTGGGGATTGCGACACTGTCCGCATTGTTTCGACTCACGTGGCAATGCCTGCCGTAAATTTTAAGCACCGGCATTGTCACCCCATGCAAGAGGTGTTGCAGGGGCGTGCATCGAGAATTGCTGTGCGGCGTCATTCGGATTGAGTCAGACGCAACCGGTGTTGCACGGCTGTGCAAGGCCCGTTCGATATATTTCAATATTCGGGAATTTTCTGGTTCTGAAAAAAATATTCCGGTCGTCCTGAGGCCTTGTCGGGCAGAGGGCGTTTGCGAATTTTCCAGTCTGTTTTGATCCTGTGGGTGCAGCACCTGGGCTGCGCTTCAACAGGAGGATGGAATGGGGTCTCTCATACGCCGCATGCGGCCCGGCGCACTTGCCGATATCGCGCTGCCCGCCTTGAGCCTTGTCTGTGTTGCCGGGGCGGCGCTGGCAGGTGCCGATACGACATTTGACACCGCGCTCACCATGTTCACGGATTTTCTGGAAGGCAGCGGCGGTAAAATCATCACCGTGCTCAGCCTTGCGGGCGGCATCGTCGGCCTCGCGTCGGGCC
>JAEZBH010000145.1 GCA_023427285.1 Pseudomonadota bacterium | reverse complement strand
GGGCCGGGGCTCATTCTGCTCATTCCCATGGTGCAGCAGATGGTACGGGTGGACTTGCGCATGATCGTGCTGGATGTGCCGAGCCAGGACGTGATCTCGCGCGACAACGTTTCGGTGAAGGTCAACGCTGTCATCTATTTTCGCGTGGTCGATCCGGACCGGGCGATCATTCAGGTGGAGAATTTCATGATGGCAACGAGCCAGCTGGCGCAAACCACGCTGCGCTCGGTGCTGGGCAAGCATGAGCTGGACGAAATGCTGGCCGAGCGGGACAAGCTCAACCGGGACATTCAGGAAATTCTCGACAGCCAGACCGACGCGTGGGGCATCAAGGTGACGAACGTCGAGATCAAGCATGTGGATATCGACGAGAGCATGGTGCGGGCCATTGCCCGGCAGGCCGAGGCCGAACGCGGACGGCGCGCCCGCATCATCAGCGCCGAGGCCGAGGAACAGGCCGCGCGCAAGCTGGTGGAGGCCGCGCACATGCTTGCGGCGGTGCCCGAGGCCATGCAGCTGCGCTACCTCTCCACCTTGCAGGATATCGCCACCGACAAAAGCTCGACCATCGTTTTCCCGCTGCCGGTCAACATGTTGCAAACCTTCATGAGCAGCGCGGCAGGGCGGGAGGCCCCATCCCAGCCCCCGCTTGCTCCTGCGGATGAGAGCAAGGCCGGGTGATAACATGGCATTCAACAGACGCGCCTTCCTCAGCCGCACGGCGGCCATTCTGGGAGCAGGGGTGGCGGTGGGCGCGTCTGTTGCGCCAAACAAGCCTGCCGCTGCCAGCGACGACAGGCGCGCCGCATGGGAGGCGTACTGGGCCGGAATCCGGCAGCAGTTCGCGCTGTCGCCCGAATTCATTCACCTGAGCGCGATGTTTATTTCTTCCCACCCCGAGCCGGTGCGCCGGGCCATCGAGGGATACCGGCGCGCACTGGATGCAAACCCGTCGGTCTATCTGGAAGAAAACAATTCGCAGCTGCGCGGTCAGGCGCTGGCGGCGGCGGCGCACTACATGGGCGTGAGCCCGCAGGACATTGCGCTGACCGACAGCACCACCATGAGCGTGGCGCTGGTTTACAATGGCCTGATGCTGCACCCCGGCGAGGAGGTGCTGACGAGCGAGCAGGATTACTACGTCACCCATGAAGCTCTGCGGCTGGCGGCAGCGCGCACCGGAGCGCGGGTGCGCCGCATCACCCTGTACGACGATATCCGGCAGGTCTCGCCAGAAGCGCTGGCTGCGCGGGTGTTGCAGGAAGTGCGGCCCGAGACGCGGCTTGTGGCGCTGACATGGGTGCATTCAAGCACAGGGCTTAAAATTCCGGTGCGGATGATTGCGGATGGATTGGCGCAGATCAATGCCAGCCGCCCGCCGGATCGACCCGTGCTGTTCGGGCTGGATGCCGTGCATGGGTTCGGCAACCAGAACGCGCTGCCGGGCCATCTTGGGTGCGATTTCTTCATGGCGGGGTGCCACAAGTGGCTGTTCGGCCCGCGGGGGACGGGCGTTATCGTGGCCAGCCCGCGCGGCTGGGCGATGCTGCGCCCGACCATTCCCAGCTTCATCGATAGGGAAAGCTGGAGCGCTTGGCTCGAACGCCGGGAGCCGGTTGGCCCTTATGGCGCATCTGCGATGATGGCGGGCGGCTTCAAGCCGTATGAGCATCAATGGGCACTGGCGGATACCTTCGCGTTTCATGAGCGCATCGGCCCCTCGTACATTCAGGCCCGCACCGACGAACTGGCGACCCAACTGAAAGAGGGGCTGGTGGCCCTGCCGGGCATTACGCTGCAAACGCCGCGGAGGACCGACCTTTCGGCGGGCATCGTCTCGTTCGATGTGGCGGGCATGAGCGCGGATGACGCCGCTGCCCGGCTGAAAGCCTTGGGGGTGGCGGCCTCTGTTGCGCCTTACGCCACCCGGCATGTGCGGCTGACGCCCTCCATCTACAACACGCCGGGCGAGATCATTCAGGCGCTGGAGATCGTGCGGACGGTTGCGGCCGGTTAAACGGAAGGCGAGAGCCGTGTGCGCCGCAAGCGCCACATCTCCCGCCTTCCATCGCCGGACACTCCTCGTTTTGATGCCGAACAGAGCGGCAAGCCGCAACTGCGCCGCTTGACCTGTTCAACATTTATTTCCCCCTGGTCTTCCCCGGGAAGGGTGCTACCTTCCCGGGGCCTGACCTTATCTCCTGAGCCGGATGTTGATCGAAATCTCGATCCGGCATAGGATGAGGGCCAGAAGGATGAGGAGCTCCATTCCATTTTCCTTCTGAACGCGACGGGAGAAATCCCGCCAATCACCGGGTCGGCTCGTCCGCCCCGGTGATTTCGTTTTTACACCAGAAAAACTGCGTCTGGCTATCAACTCGAAAAATTAATTGATATTTATCAATATGTTATAATTGATTTGCCCATTCCGGGAAGCGCCGGAACCGGTGTTCAAAATTCAGGACGGACTGTTTCCGATCCGCCCTGTTTACTGCAAGGGGCGGGGTTGTCAGATAGTGGCGCATGAACTGCTTTCCGGCCGCCTGTGCGTTTTGCGGCTGAGCATGTGATGAGATTTTTTGACGAAAGGCCCGGCTTCATGACCGCATCGAAACTGTTCAGTCCGCTTCAGTTGCGCGGCGTTACCACACGCAACCGGCTGGTGGTCGCGCCGATGTGCCAGTATTCGGCGATCGATGGCTACGCCAACGACTGGCATCTGGTGCATCTTGGCCGCTTCGCGCTGGGCGGCTTCGGCATCGTGATGGTGGAAGCAACGGCGGTCTCGCCCGAGGGGCGGATATCTCCGGCGGATGTCGGAATTTGGGACGATGCGCACATTCTCCCGCTGGCCCGCATTACGGAATTTCTGCGCGACAATGGCGCGGTGCCCGCCATTCAGATTGCTCATGCCGGGCGCAAGGCCTCTTCCCAGCGGCCATGGGACGGGGGCAATGCCCTGCCTGTCGATGACCCTCAGGCATGGGAGACGATTGCGCCGAGCGCGGTGGCGTTCGGCGAGGGGTGGCCCACCCCGCGCGCACTGACGGTGGATGATCTGGACGAGCTGCGCGAGACCTGGCAGCGGGCAGCAGAGCGCGCGCTGGAGGCCGGGTTCGAGATTGTGGAAGTGCATGCGGCTCATGGGTATCTGCTGCACGAATTCCTCAGCCCCCTCAGCAACAAGCGCGAGGACGACTACGGCGGCTCGCTGGACAATCGCATGCGCTTCCCGCTGGAGGTGGTGGAGGCGGTGCGTGCGGTGTGGCCGCACGACAAGCCGGTGTTCGTGCGCATTTCCGCAACCGACTGGATGGAGGGCGGCTGGACCGAGGAGGATTCCGTGGCGTTCGCTACCCGGCTGAAGGCGCTGGGCGTGGACGTGGTGGATTGCTCGTCCGGCGGCATATCGGGGGCGTCCGGCTCGCTGAAGGCTTACCCCGGCTATCAGGTGCCGCTGGCGGCCAAGGTGCGGGACGAGGCCGAGATTGCAACCATGGCGGTGGGACTGATTACCGAGCCGCAAATGGCCGAGCGCATTGTGGCGGAAGGCGAGGCCGATCTGGTGGCGTTGGCGCGCGAGGCGCTGGCAAACCCGCAATGGCCGCATGACGCCTACCGTAGCCTGACCCAAGATCGGCAGGACTTCCGCGCCTGGCCGGTGCAGGCCGGCTTCTGGCTGCGCAATCGCGAACGCGCCCGCGCCAAGGCGGAGGCAGAGCGGCTGAACGCGGCGGATTGAGCGGGAGATTGGATTGGAAAAGGGGGCGCGTTCCCCCTTTTCGTCCGCTCGGATCGGGTTATAGGAAAAAACCTATTGACATTGTAAAACAACTCCCATAATCTGCTCCCAACAATGAGCGGCAGGCGTGCCGCCAGCAGGGGGAGGCGGGTTATGGTGACGGGGCCGATGAGCGTGTTGGGTCTTGGGCTGGTGCTGATTGCGCTGGCCGCTCGTGCGCCGTTGCTCGTGCTGTGCGGGCAACTGGCGTCAGCTCTGTTCGCCGGAGGTCGAATTGGTGGGGGCCGGGTTGGCCTTGTCGAAAATCATGGCGGTCATGGCATTTGTGGGGGGCGCAAGGCTCAGGCCCATTTCGGCGACCAGCTCCAGTATGCGAAGCGTCAAATCTTCCTGAATTTGAAGAAATTCATCGTAGTCGGTGGTGCGCACAAAGGAGAACACCTCGATGGGCAGGCGATCGTTGCCGACCCCCAGCAGGCGGACGCGGGGCGTCGAGACGAAACGCGCATCCGCCGCCAGCATGGCGCGCAGTTGCTCAAGGAACGCGGTCAGCCGGTCGGGCGGGGTGCTCTGGTGCAGGTTGATCATCGGATGGAACCAGAACTGACCGCGACGGCTGTAGTTCTCGATCGGCTTGGCGGCAAAGTCGCTGTTGGGAATGACAACGAGGGTCTGGTCGGATGTGCGGATGCGGGTGGAGCGGATGCCCAGTTCCTCAACGGTGCCCGTGGTGTCGCCGATGCGGCAGAACTCGCCCACGCGCACCGGCTGGTCGGCCAGAATGGTGATGCTGGCCACAAGGTTCTCGATGAGCTTCTGTGCGCCCAGCGCCAGCGCGAGGCCGCCAACGCCCAAGGCGGCGATGCCTGCGGTCATGTCATAGCCGAGGGTGTCGAATATGGCGAGGATGCCGATGATGATGACCAGGCCCTTGACCAGTCTGCGCAGGAACGCGGCCAGTTGGGCAAACTGGCCGGAGCCGTGGCGTTGCAGGCGGTTGACGATGACGCCGCCCACGGCATCGATGATGCGCCACGCCAGCCATGCCAGCGAGAACCAGCCGATCACCTCGACGATGAGCGCAAAGCTCTCTCTTGCAACGATGGACAGGCCAAGGCGCGGCGCAATAACCGTGACGGCCGCGACGGCAAGGCACAGGCGCAGCGGCGGCGCGATGGTCACGAACACGGAGCGCGCCTCGCGGTCGCGCACGCGATACCACCATCTGTCCAAGCGCAGGGCCAGCGCGATCAGCAGCCAGGAGGCAAGGTAGCAGATCGCCGCAAGGCTCAGCAGGGTCAGCCAGTGGCCAAGCGGCGCACCGAAAACCGGCTTTTCCAGAAACGGCACGGGCAGCACGCGCTCAATCGGCGGCTCGGGCTCCTTGTCTTTGACCTGGGCCAGAAGTGCGGGCACGGCCTTTAGCGTCTCGGGCGAGATGAGCCAGATGGGCCCCGTCTCGCTTTCAACGGATTGCACAAGGATATCGACCTTCTCGTCGCCAATGCGAAGGGTGCCGACACGATCGATCAGCGGATCGAGGCCGTCGTTCAAATAACCCTCGGGCTTGCTGCTGATGACGGTGCGGGGCAGGAAGGTGCCGCCCCGGTTGAGCAGGGTCTCCAGCTCCCCGGCCAG